>CAMYJP010000153.1 GCA_947258675.1 uncultured Desulfobulbaceae bacterium
GCTGACAAAACCTGAAACCTTTAACAGCAGACCCAGTTCCTGATAACTCGACATCAGTAATTCATGCTTGGCCGCCGAGCCACCGCTCCAGGGCAATCCGACAAGACCCATGGCGAGCACCACCAGACCTGAATAAATGTAAGGATTGAAAGTGCTTTGCCGGTCCCCCACCCTTTGACCTGTTCATTCGTAGTGACATAGACAAAAGCTAAAAGATTCTTTTCAACTTTTTTGGCATCAATACGGGTCTCAAATGCTTTTATTATTTTGCGTTCTTTGAGCTTTTTAATCCGTTCAGATATTGCCGAAGGTACCATCCCGACTTCAGCAGCAATATCTTTGTTTGCTTTCCGTCCGTTCTCCTGGAGAACTTTCAGAATTTTGACATCAGTTTTATCAATCATAGCATCTCCTCTGACATGGAATCTTGTACGAATTATATACATTTTAAAATCAAAAATCAATCATAATTTTGGTATTTTTTCTATACTACGTAACTAATACAATTTCATTGAATTAAAAATTTCTGTTACTAAACCGAGAAGGAAAGGCCCGAGAAAAGCTGTAAACTTGCCTGAAAATGCGAAAAAACCAAAAAATTGATTTTGTTTGTAAACCGGTACAAATCTGGCCATGAGGGAACGGCTTGCGGATTGATTTGGGCCAGACAGTATTCCTACCAATATCCCAGCTATCCAGAATATTGTTTTATCAGTTGCGAAAACGGCCATAAATGATGCACAAATAAGACCGGCAAGACTTATCATAATGGTATTTTTGCCACCAAGATAATCATCAAGAAATCCTATTACGATTGCACCTATACCGGCACAGATATTTAAAATAATGCCGAAAAGCATTATTTCCTCGAAAGAAAAATCAAAAGTGCCGGCCGCATATATGCCGCCAAACGCAAAAATAGTTATAAGACCGTCGTTATATATAAGGCGGGCTATCAAAAACCTGGTAATCTGTTTGAACTTTCTGATTTCTAAAAAGGTTTCTTTAAGCTCATAAAAAACTTTTCTTAACCTTATTTCTACAGGTTTTTCAGAAATGAGAGCTTTTTCTCTGATAAACAGGAACAATGGAATACTGAATACTGCATACCAGACAGCCACCAGAAGATTTGTTGCACGAATATTCTGCCCAAAATCCCTGGAAAAGCCAAACCATGGTTCTTCCGGATTAACAAAACCGATCATTCCAATAAGCATCGCCGCCAGCCCGCCGATATACCCGACTCCCCACCCAATTCCAGATATACGGCCAATTTTTTCTGAATCTGCAATATCAGGAAGGAAAGCATTATAAAAGACCATGCCCATTTCAAAGGCAATATTGCCGATCATAAACCAGGTCAAAGCTTTTAGTGTTTGACCGGGAAGTGGCGTATAGAGCATTGCTGAACTGATAATGGCAATAACTGTAAAAATGAAAAGAAATTTCTTGCGCAAGTTCCCCTGATCAGCAACTACACCTAAAATCGGAGAAAGAAATGCAACTATAAATGCGGAGACAGCTACGGCGCGAGACCATAAAGCAGTACCTGTAATTTCATCGGGTGCGATGGCCTTGGTAAAATAGGTCGCGTATATAAACGTAAGAATAAGCGTTGTGAAGGAAGAATTGGCAAAGTCATACATTGCCCAGCCAAATAACTCTTTGTTGTATTTTTGATCCAAATACTTATTCATTGTTTAGTCATGCTATTACTTATTTTCACAACTCTATCCATAAAAATTTGTTTATTTTCCAGTAACACAACCAGATACGATTGACACAGGAAAGATAATTTTAATATTAACAATAACATCTAAATTTTTTTTGCCAATATTACGATAGAATCTTCTAGTTTTCAGTTAAACTTAATGATCCATGATTAATGATCTTTCTGTTACTGAAAAAAAAAACTTTTTCAATGAATTTAAATATTACCAAGAAAATTCAGTCTTTCTGTTCTGCTATTTCGTTCGGACTGAAAACCAGGACATAGGATTTTTGATAAGGCATGCAATGAAGATTGCAAATAAACTAATCTTCGGATTTCTAACGATAGTCGGACTTCTCGCGCTTATTGGGATGTTTGGCAGCAAATCCATACGCAGTTCTCATTACGAGTATAATAAACTTGCCAATGAGACACTTCCTGTTATTGAATCACTTAATCTACTCAGGCTTGCTGGCCAGTCAATAATCGCCTCCACTCATGAATATTGTTTTATTAAAAACGAAGCTAATTCTACTGGAACCCAAATAAACCTAGATGAAGAATTAAGCAAGATTGAACAAGTAGATCTTAAAAACGCCAAAACGGCATTTTTCAGTGCAAGTCAAAATTATGAAGACTTTGTCAGGACAAACTTTGCTGATGAAATACCTCTTTTCGAAAAAATTAAAAAAGAAAGTTTCCCTCTTCTTAAAATAAGTGATGAACTTATAAAATTGAAAAAGCAGCGCGCTACGAGTAACTCAGTAATGTTAAAAAAGGAAGAACTTGAAAAAGCTGCGGGCAATTTCATGCATTCAATAAATTTGGCCCTGAAACATGAAAATAAAGAAGTAGCTGAACGCAAAGAGATACTCCAAAAATTACTTGCTACTTCCCAAAATAAAATAACCGTTTTCAGCCTAGCAAGTCTTGTTATAGCTGCTGCAATCAGCATTTTTATATCATCGTACATTGCAAAAAATCTGAACAGGCTTCGTCAGGTGGCCGATGAATTTGGAAAAGGGAATTTTGAATACCGCACCAACTTTAATACAGGCGATGAGATTGGATATTTAGCAAGGTCTTTTTATGAAATGGCAAAAAACCTTAAGACGTCATTATACAAAGAAAACATTCTTGCTGCTGAATCAGCTGTTGCCACGGCTAACATTAAAGCTGAACAGGAAAAACAGTCAGCCTTAAAGGAAATAATTCATGAACGTGATCAGGAAATTGAAGAGCGTGAACGAGTAGAATCAATACTAAGGGAAAGGGAAGAGCTTTTCAGTGCTGTATTTGATTATTCGGCAATCGGCATAACGCTTGCGAATATTCAAGGACGTATATTAAGAATCAATCCAGCATTTCAAAAGATGCTTGGATACCAAATCGAAGAGCTTAAAAACAAATATTTTAAAGACCTGACTCATCATGAAGACCAGGGGATGCATGTTTCTAAATATGAAGAAATGATCAGCGGTCAACAAGATCATGTCCACATGACAAAACGCTATGTTCATAAAAACGGTCGGTCTATTGCTGCTAATGTAACACTTTCTGTTGTGCGTGATATTAAAGAAAATCCTCAATATATAATTGGTATCGTAGAGGATATTGAAGTTCACAGAGAATTGGAAGAAGAAAGAAATCGTCTTTCAAAACTTGAGTCCATTGGCCTTCTCGCCGGTGGTATCGCCCACGACTTTAACAACTTGTTGACCGCTATTTTAGGCAACATTTCTCTTGCCATGCACGAAATTGTAGCAGAAGATAAAGTTACAAAAAGATTAACAGCAGCAGAGCATGCTTCTCTCCGAGCAAAAGATTTGACCCAGCAACTGCTAACTTTCTCAAAAGGGGGAACCCCTGTACGGAAAACAATTTCAATATCATCTGTGATCAAGGACTGCACGAATTTCATGTTGAGTGGCTCAAATATTACCGTTGATTTTGATATTCCTACCGATACCTGGTCTATCAAAGCTGACGAAGGTAAAATAAGCCAGGTTTTCCAGAATATTGTTAGTAATTCCAAACAGGCAATGGAGGATGGTGGAGTAATACATATTACATTGGAGAACAGTACTTTTTTAAAGAATGGAGATTTGCCCTTAAAACCAGGGAAATATGTAAAGATTTCATTTGAGGATCAAGGGTGTGGGATCCCAAAAAATATTCTTCCTAATATTTTTGATCCATATTTTTCGACAAAGGAAAAAGGCAGCGGTCTCGGCTTGGCAAGCAGTTATTCAATAGTTGATAATCATGAAGGATGCATACTAGTTGAATCTGAAATAAATATCGGTACTACTGTCACAATATATTTGCCTGCACTTGGGAAAACTGTACTGGTATCTGAAGAAAAAGAACTTAAAATCATTACTGGTAAAGGTAGAATTCTTTTAATGGACGATGAGGAATTCATCCGAAGTTTTGCATCCGCCACTTTAAAGGAAGCAGGATATGAGGTTGTGGGTGTCGAGGAGGGGAACAGCGCCATTAATCAATATAAAATTGCAAAAGAAAACGGCACACCATTTGATGCGGTTATTCTCGATATAACCGTACCCGGCGGCATGGGAGGTAAAGAAGCTATTCAAGAGCTACGCGCCTTTGATCCTGAGGTAAAAGCGATTGTTTCCAGCGGATATTCAAAAGATCCGATTATGGCACAATTTAAAAAATACGGCTTTTCTGGCGTAGTCCCTAAACCTTATAAGATTATTGAGTTGTGCAAGACGGTTCGCGACGTTATAAAAGATGAGGCCGCTTAACCTATAGAAAAGATTATACTTTCAACTAGTTATTTGTTTTATAGAAAATTAAAAAACTTTTTTAATAAAAACTTGCATATATTTTGCATAAACCATTGCATCCTCAATTCTTTTTTTGGCTTTATAATTTTTGAGTCACAACATCAATATTAGGACTGAGTACCATGAAAAGAAGACAATTTCTTAAAGCGTTTGGGGCAATTATTTTAAGCAGCTCTGGTATTTCCCATGAGGCAATTGCCGGCTTCAATTTATTTTCCCATCAAACTGCGCCGCGTCAAAAAGACGACTTTATCAAGGACTATTTGCATAAAATGCAAAATTTTGACAGTCCTCACCCCGGAGATATTTATCTTAACAATAAAGATATCAAACTCCTCAAATCGTGCGTAAGACGGTTAGAAAAACTTCAGAGTACCGTTGGGCATGGCAATTTTTATCTCTTAAATTTTGATGATGCGCTTAAAGTTGCCAAAAATTATTCTATAGTCGGCTCTTTTTCTAAAGACGAACTGAATTTTATGGAAATGATCTTTTACGAAGATGGGGCCCATTATGGTTTTTTAGGAGAAAAAGTTCTTATAAATCTCACAGACCAGATTAAAAAACAAAAAGTTGTCAAAATACCAGGTACTGGAAATTATCTTTACAAAGGCGAACCGCTTGAGCTTTATAATCAGATAAAACAGGAGATTGGAGACAATGTCATTCTTACATCTGGTATTCGCAGCGTGATGAAGCAGTTCCTCCTCTTTTTGAATAAGGCAAACAGAAATGGTGGTAATCTTTCTCTGGCATCAAGATCGCTTGCTCCTCCTGGTTACTCCTTTCATGGGGCTGGTGATTTTGATGTAGGACAGCGCGGTTTCGGGGCAGCAAATTTCACTGAACAGTTTGCCTATACCAAAATTTACAAAAAACTGACTGCTCGTGGTTACGTAACATTTCGATATGATGAGGAAAATTTACTTGGAGTCCGCTTTGAGCCATGGCATGTAAAAACAAACGTTTAGTCATGAAAATTTTACTATTTGCTTTTGCAATTATAGGTTTCCTTTGCAGTCAGATAAGCGGACAAACCCTGCCGGTGTTTACACATCATAAACTACGTTGCTTGTTGTAGCAGGAATTCAGGGTGATGAACCCGGAGGTTTTAACGCTGCCAGTCTCCTTGCTACTCAGTACAAAATTACGAAAGGCAATGTCTGGATTGTACCTAATCTAAATTTCATAAGCATAATTAGAAGGTCCAGAGGTGTGTATGGTGATCTGAACCGTAAATTCGCCAGTATCAAAAATATCGATCCTGAATACAACACCATTCGTAGAATTAAATCCATTATCCTGGATGATCAGGTTGACCTTGTATTAAACCTTCATGATGGTTCAGGTTTTTTCAGAGAAAATTATACTGATAAACTTCATAATCCTTATCGCTGGGGACAATCCATAATCATTGATCAGGAAATTCTAAATAATAATACTTTTGGTAACCTCATCGACATCGCCAGAAAAGTGGCCCAAGGGGTAAATAAAAATCTATATTCAAATGAACACACAATCAATATTAAGAATACCAAAACCAGTGAAGGCGATGTAGAAATGGCGAAAACGCTTACCTATTTTGCATGTCGCCATCTTAAACCTGCTTTTGGACTTGAAGCATCCAAATCCTTGCCGGTTGAGCAACGGGTTTTTTACCATATCAACCTGCTGGAAAATTTTATGGATACTCTTGGTATTGAATATGAAAGGCAATTTGACCTCTCTTTAATAGGGGTCAATGAGGCTATGAACAATAATATTAAAATTGCTTTTTTTGACAGCAAGATTGTTTTGGATCTTGAAAATGCCAGAAAGCGCTTGAGCTATATTCCACTGAAGAGAAATGCTGATATTGATTTTACACCCAGCAACCCATTGTTAGCTGTTATTGATTCAGGTAAGAATTATCAAGTATATTATGGTAATCGACTGCTTACCAACCTTCATCCAGAATATTTTGCCTTTGACATGGATTTAGCTTCAATCGACATGGATATTGACGGCCAAAAGCAAGAGGTCAGTATGGGAGATATTGTTGATGTGAACAGAACATTTAAAATAGAACCGATAAAAGGATACAGAGTAAATGTCATTGGTTATAAAAAATCAGGGACTCGCAATGAAGCGGGAATAGCTATAGATAAGGATGAAATTCTTAAAAGATTTTCCGTGGATAAAACCGGCCAGGTCTT
>CAMYJP010000154.1 GCA_947258675.1 uncultured Desulfobulbaceae bacterium
ATCCTTGATGCAAAATACCATGAAGATATATAATAAATCGTTAAAAGTAAGCAGGCGATTTAATCAAATCCTTTTTGCTTGTCAAATAAAAACGTGACCTCCAGAGCATAAACATTACTATAGTGGATCATTATGTTTATGCCCTTTTCCTTTCGGAAAGATTTAACAGCACCTTACCAAAACCTAACGCAGATAAATAAGTCACTACAGTCAACCTTATTGAACTCTCAATAAATTTCTCCATATCTCCTTCAGCCAGCTCAATATGAGCATCTCCATCAACTAACCGCACCCTGCAGCCTTGAAAACCAAGGGTGTGTAAATGCTTTTCACATTTTGAAACAAGGTCCAAAGACTCTTTGGTAATTGAGGTTCCAGCAGGGATTCTGGTAGCAAGACAGGATGCAGACGGACGATCCCAATTGGAGAGTCCTGCCTGTTTACTGAGGAGACGAATTTCTGTTTTTCTTAACCCTGACTCAACAAATGGTGTTCTCACCCCAAGCTCTTTTACTGCATGCAAACCTGGTCGATAGTCACTGAGATCATCGATATTGGTCCCATCCATAAGACAGGAGATATTCTGTTTCACAAGTTCTGCCAGCAGCAAAGTATAAACCTGATTCTTGCACAGATAGCATCTGTCTGAAGGATTGGCAACAAACTCTGCCCAGGAAAGCGGATCCAGCTCGATAACCTTTAAACGGCAGCCTATTTCCTCAGAAATGGCCTTAATATGCTCTAACTCCCCTTGCGGTTGCAACGAACTGCTGGCAAAAAGCCCAAGCACATTCTCATGACCAAGGACATCAAAGGCTTCCTTTAAGAGTAAGGTGCTGTCTACCCCACCAGACACTGCAACAGCAACCCTGCCCTCTTTCAAGATTATTTCCTTAAGCTGTTTCTCTTTTTTAGTTAAAGATTGATCCAAATGCCACTCCAATTAAAGGCTTTCGTTCAAAATGAGTTATTCACTGTCTTCATATTGCCAATGAACCTCAATCCCGGCAGGTGTCAAAAATGAGGCAAGTGATTACGATGAGACTTCGAGCTGAAAGTATAAGTATTTTGCTCTTCAAATATTTTACACAATATTTATTTTAGGCACTTTAGCTCACTTCAAACTTTAGGCACTTTAGGAGTAATCAGCCTTAGAACTGAAATAGCCCTCAATTTTCATTATTATTGTCATCACTTATACTGGAGCCTACCGTAGGAAGGGGCTGCACCGGTGTAGTCAGAAAAAACTTTTTATCCATGATCCAGGATTTCAAAATTTCAGCGATTTCTCTGGCTTTAACAGTGCTGGACAATGGAGCTGTCTGCACTTTTTCACCATTTACTTCTATCGTCCCGCTTTTAAGCTGAGCGTAATTGACCTCCCCATAATTCCTGGAAATTCGATTCGAGTAATCATAGGCGTAGTCAACAACCTGGGTAATTATGTCTCCATCACCAACACCGGTAAATGCAGCCATTTCTTCATTCAATATAGGAATAGGAACCCCGACCCCGACCGCCATGGTTGTACCATATCCCTGCATACTGATTCCTTTAAGAAACTTCGGAGACATCTCTTTAAGATCTCCCTGTATCATCAATGTGCCAGCCGGCCTGGTTGGAGTACCGCCGGTAGTCCTCGGAGCATGAGGGTTATGCTGAGTGCCGTGCCAGGTTACATATCCGATCCCGCCACCGAGAAAAATTCTTGTGCCCAAACCGATGGTTCTAAGGTAAGGATCGTTCATTAATGGGCTCAATTCTCCAGCGCTGCAGAAATTGGCATTTTTCCCTTTTGGCTTTAAAGTGCCCATATATGTATAAATAGTTTTGTCAGACAAATTTATTGCACAATTATAATTCTGATAACAGTTCCTCGGGTTGCACAAAAGTGCATAGGGCAAATCCTTAAGCGTGACATCCATCTTAACTTTTTTATTTGGGTAACAATCTGTTCCATATGCCTTTGCTTCTAGAAAAACTTTTTTGCCGGCAACAAGATCTTCGATCACGTGTCCGCCGCCATATCTAAATTCTCCAGGATATACTTTATTAAGCGGATCATCCTCTTCAGGTTCTGTGGCGCCGATATATATATCAACTGCTGCTAGTCCTGCATAAGAGGGCACTTTGTTGAGCCAGACTTTGGATGCTTTAAGTGTCGGAGTTGTATGACCAAAGTTAATAAATGCTCCTGAAGAACACATGGGAGAAAATGTTCCGGTAGTGACCACATCAACTTTATTTGCTGCACCTTTGGGTCCTTCCTTCCTTACAATATCAACCATTTCCTCCGCAGTTACCACAACAGCATCACCGGCCTTGATTTTTGCATTTATTTCTTCATATGTTTTCTGAACCTTCGATTCAGCCATGCTCAACCTCGTAAGTAATCAAATATTTTTAATTAAATTATCTAGAAACTTCTCTGGATTTTTCCCTCTGGTATTCTAAAGACCAAAAGCTGAATTTTAGCAATATGGCAGCGTACTAGGCAACCATTTAAATACAAATCTCCTTTTTTTCTTTTCTTATGTAGACTTATGCTTTACATTTTTCTCTCTTCTGAAGGGTAAGAAGCGAAAAAATATTCCTAATTCATAAATATACAATACTTAATAAATAACCTCTGCATAAAGAAAAGAACACAATGAGTCAAAAAAAGAAAAAATCTTTGCAGGATGTCCGTGAAAAAATAGATGGTGTCGACAACGAGATATTGGCTCTATTAATAAAGCGCCTCGGCTACGCTAAAGAAATAGGACATCTAAAATCTCAAAACAACAGAGCAAAATGGGATCCCCTTCGAGAAAGGCAGATATATGACCGGCTGCTTAAGGATAATAACAATGCATTTCCAACCCAGTCACTTCTAAGCATTTTCCATGAGATCATCACGACCTGCCGGCTTTCTCAAAAAAGAATCGATGTTGCTTACCTCGGCCCAGAGGCAACATTCACCCATCTGGCCGGAGTGAAGAACTTCGGACACGCAGCCGTTTATCGCCCTTTGGAGAGTATTGAAGACATTTTCAATGAAGTGGAACGCGGTCGAACAAGATACGGCATTGTACCAGTCGAAAATTCCATAGAAGGGGCTGTATTCTCAACCCTTGATTCCTTTATGAAACACCGGGTTAAGATCTGTGGAGAAGTAGTGCTGGAAATCAGTCATAACCTTGTAAACCAATCCGGAGACATTAAAGATATAAAAACAGTGGGTTCTCATTCCCAGCCATTAGCGCAATGCAGAGAATGGTTGAAAAAAAACCTGCCCGGCATCCCCACTCTTCCGGTTTTCAGTACGGGAGCAGCGGCAAAAATGGCAGCTGAAGATCCATCGTACGGAGCAATCGCCAGTTCACTAGCCATTAAGACATACCAACTCCAGGTTGTGGTCAGGGGAATTGAGGATTATCGCGGTAATACTACTCGATTTCTTGTTATAGGAGAGCGGGCTCCATCCAAAAGCGGCAGAGACAAAACATCCCTGCTTCTAGGGCTAATGGACCGGCCTGGTGCCTTGAACGAAATCCTTGCAATTTTATCGGATAAAAACATTAACCTTGCCAAAATTGAATCCAGACCAATAAAAGGCATGCAATGGAAATATTTATTTTTCATGGATCTTCATGGCCATATGGAAGATGATGTGGTTATTTCTGCCTGCAATGAGTTGAAAGAGCTCTGCTCCTATTTTGAATGGCTGGGTTCTTATCCCCTGGCAGATGATCTCTCCTCTGATTCGTGACCTGACCCAAATTGTGTTTTACATGTTTTTTTAGGGGAAAAACTCATAAATTTTCTAAAATACCTAGTTCTCTGCTCCCACGCACTCAGTCACTAGAAAATTAAAGACAACCATGATCATATTAGGAATAGAAAGTTCATGCGATGAAACAGCTGCTGCTATATTAAAAGACGGCAATAGGCTGCTTGCAAATGTCGTCGACTCACAAATCGATATTCACAGCATCTATGGCGGCGTAGTTCCAGAACTGGCGTCAAGGCGGCATCTTGAAACTATTTTTCCGGTGGTACAAAAGGCTATTAACAGCGCTGAAGTATCCCTCAAACAGTTGGATGGAATAGCAGTAACCCAGGGCCCAGGACTCATCGGCAGTCTCCTGGTCGGCTTTTCATTTGCCAAAGCCCTTGCATTTGTCACAGAAATACCCTTTGTCGGAGTAGACCATATGGCCGGTCATCTGCTCTCAGTTCATTTAGGTCATGAGAAACCGGACTTTCCCTATGTTGCCCTGGTTGCTTCAGGAGGACATTCCAGTATTTATTATGTAACAGGTCCTTTATCCTATAATCTATTAGGACAGACCAGAGATGATGCCGCTGGAGAAGCATTTGACAAAGTGGCAAAACTATTAAACCTGGGCTATCCTGGCGGCCCGATTATCAGCAAGCTTGCAGAAAATGGAAATTCTGAAGCCATTACCTTTCCAAGGGCTTGGCTTGAACCTGATCAGGTTGACTTCAGCTTTTCAGGCCTAAAAACAGCTGTTGTAAATTATGTTAACCGAGCAAAACAGACTGAGACTGAAATGAATGATGCAGATATTTGCGCATCTTTTCAAGAAGCTGTGGTAGAAGTTCTGGTAGAAAAGGCCATTAAGGCGGCCCACAAAACAAAAGTTAATTCAATCGTCTTAGCCGGAGGTGTTGGAGCAAATAAACGACTACGTCTTTACATGCAGCACAGGGGTACAGAGGAAAAACTGAAAATTTATTTGCCGCCTGTTGAATTCTGCACAGATAATGCAGCAATGATAGCCCTTGCCGGGCACTACATGCTTCTAAAAAATAACAAATCAGCATTTGACGTGGATGTTTACTCACGTGCACATCAACGCCCAGCATACAAACAGATTGAGCAGACTATCTGAATTCTATTATACATAACCTTATAAGTTCGAGGTATTTGTCTGGCAAGGTATGAGCGAGGAGGCCAGCAAAGTCCACCTAAGGCGATGAGCAGGGCACCGCAACGATTGACGCAGCAAGGCAAGATGAATCGGATTTATGACATTGTATATATCTCCGTGGCGAAAAACGATACCAGATTTTTTCAAATCATAGTAATAATTCCCCATGAAATTTCGACCTCTTCGGGCTGTTAAATACTTTTATCTAAGGTTTATTCGCCTTCAGGGGGACCCGCATTTTCTGGCCAGAGGAGTATCCGTTGGTATTTTCATAGGAATTACACCGACCATACCCCTTCATACAATTCTCACTCTGGGGCTGGCATTTTTATTACGCGCCAGCAAAATTGCCGCTCTTTTGCTTACAGTTATTGTCAGCAACCCTTTGACCTTTTTTTTCCAATATTACTTTTCCCTAATGATTGGTAATTGGATAACCGGTAAAGAACTCTCATGGGCAACTATCGATTCCTTCTTAGAAACAATATCCAACCACGCAAATTTTAGTGAAACAGTATCAGCATTCACCGCACTGGGGGCCGACACAATAATTGTTTTGCTGATCGGTGGAATATTGCTGGCTCTTCCAAATGCTCTTATAGGTTATTATTTGTCATATAAATTTTTTACTTTATGGCAGA
>CAMYJP010000155.1:0-2789 GCA_947258675.1 uncultured Desulfobulbaceae bacterium
GGACATGGGTGTTTTTATAATAAGTCCATCCGACAAAGGCGGAAAATTGTATGATCCACCCAAAAAACTTGTTTCACTGAGCCGCCCGCTTTCTCCAATGCTTTTTAATGATCTGTACTGCCTTTCCCACAAAGAAATAGCTACCATCAGTGTCGGTGCAGCTGCCCCTAACGATTTTGATGAGCATCTCAAGCTTCTGCCAATGCCTGACAGTGCTGAAGAAATCGTCAATCTAATCGACCTGAGATGGAAAGAAGCAATGCAGGAAGCCACCGGCTTTAATAATCCGAATGCCCAATCTCAGGGCCTGCCAAACTGGGATCAGATTCCAGGCTGTATCAATATCCAGCTAATACTTTGGCTCTTCAACCTTGCTAAGGGTTGGGACCTACTTCCCTATGCAAAATGGCGATATCAGATGTTGGGACGAGAAGGCCCGTGGGTTCCTGGCTGCAATTGTGCATCTGCAGACCTGTATGACTATACTGATATTCTAACAAATTCAATCTTGGATCAGGAACGTCTTGTTTCCCAGTTGAAAAAGGCCCATTCGTTGCTTTCGTAATCAGACCTGCTACGGATCCGAAATAATTAATACCCTCCAAAGGATAATCTTTGTTAGGCAGTCTGTGCCCTGCGCCAACCAGCTTCTTTTAATTGCTCAATGCGAGATACATTCCAGGAATGAATTGCCATGAGATATTTTTTCTGATCCTCAGCAAGAAGTTTGACAATTTCCTCTTTTTCCACCTTAATGTCTTTCTGCTCTCCCGGATACATCTCCTGCCAGCGTGCATAGTCGTTATCGAAAATAAATGCCGGCACGACCTGACTGGGGTCAATCATGAGCTTTTTCATTGCCAAATCCTGCGCCAGTTCAATATCATATTCAATAACCCAGCCATTATCATCAAGCATGGTCGTTTCATCAAAAACGGTTTCTTTAGAGCAAGTTGGACAGAATAAGCGGTCAATTATCTCTGGTAACATAATGTTATTATGCAGATGAAACTGCACTATATGAGCTCCACATTCACAAGATTTTCTTACATCCAGGCACATTGTTACTCTCCTTTTTATAGAATCCATATTGAGAATAATTCTCAATATAAACACATAGTACCGGTTTGCAAATATATTTTGAAATTGTGATTAGATTACTTAATTGGTATAGGTGCATAAGGATGATAAATGGTGACTGAACTGTTCAAAATATTTATATCCTGTTTTTTTACCCACGATTTTACTCAAGACTGCTAACCTCTTTATCTACAAGCTCAAAATCTTATGGCGGGAATCGGCTTTAAACTTCAGAGGCTCTTGGTCGAGGAAATGTATCTTTCTCTATTTAAAGGGTTCTTTTTTTCGTTGATCATTACTTCCGGCCCCTGGCTTATCATGGTAATATCGTTAGCTGTACTCTCCATTCTGTCAGGTTTCTTCCTCGTTGACGAGCATCAGTTACTTTTTAACATTCTATTAATCCATATATTTTCATCCACTATCATTATAACAGGAACTTTCCAACTTTTTTTCACCAGAATTTTTGCCGACAAGATGTATACAAAGGAAAGAGAGGAATTGTCTGTTATCATTTTAACAAATCTTGCCGCCACTCTGTGTTTTACCTGCCTGCTGTCTATTCCGTTTTTATATCTGGTTACAATTGATTTTTCTCTTAAACTGTTAGTTTTTGGATTAACTCTGGCAATGAATTTCATCTGGGTGCTGATGAATTATATCAGTGCAAGTGAAGATTTCCTCGGGTTTATCAAACACTATCTCATTGGATCGGCTGCAGGCATTTTGCTTGGCGCCACTATTGGATATGCATCAAACTTTTCTGGTTTTTTTGCCGGGTTTTTCCTTGGCCAAATATATGTCGCGATTACCCTGATCTTTCAAAGTATAAAAATTTTTGGACTTCCGGATCGGCTTGACGTAGCGTTGTTCCGCAAAAACAAGCATTACAGCTTGCTTATCTTCAGCGGTTTCTTCCTGTATGCAGGTATGTGGGTAGACAAATTTATTTACTGGTATGGACCTGATGGAAGCAAAACAGCTTCATTTCTTTACTATAACTCAGGTTACAATGACATATTCTACATTTGTTACCTGTTCACAACACCAATTATGGCTTTATTTTTCATAACCATGGAGACAACTTTTTATAAAAAATACTATGCTTACAACAAAGCAGTGACCGGCAAGGCAACTCTCGATCAACTAAGAAGAATGCGGGATGAAATTACTGATTGTATCAAAACTCAGCTTAACAATATTGTCCGAATCCAAAGTTTGATTATCATCCTTGGCGTGCTCTTTTCAGAAAAAATCCTGGCTTTGTTCAAAATAGATGCTGAACTGACCCTTCTGTTTACTTATGCACTGATTGGCGTTTTTTTCCACATGTTATTCCTTATTATCTGCGTGATCTTACTCTATTTTGACCTCAGAAAAGAGACGATGAAAATATATGCAAATTTCTTAGTGCTGAATTTCCTGCTCACCATATTCTTCTATACACTGCCTTCCTACTGTACAGGATTAGGTTACACAATTGGAGCTTTTCTCGTTTTTATGCATTCCATTATCCAGCTAAAACGCTCCCTCACGGACATGAACTATTTGTCCTTCACGAGACATGCTATGGCAGAAGAAAAAATGGAGGAGATTTTTTTGCCTGAATCTGGTGGATATGGTCGGTATTATATAAAAAATGGTGAGAAAATTATTTCTCACTTTTAACCTTGTTAAATATCAAGCAATAATATACTTCTTCAAATAAC
>CAMYJP010000155.1:2808-8370 GCA_947258675.1 uncultured Desulfobulbaceae bacterium
ATTTTTTTTTTGGAACGATATATAAAATATATGTTATCTCCTAAGTGCATCACAATGATAACTCAATATCTTCTAAGCCTCGGGAACTAGCTCATGAAAAAATTGACTTTCTTTCTGATATCTTTGGTCCTAACAACTTTTCTTTACAATGTGGCCGAGCCTGTATCATTGGCAGCCGCTTCCGAACAAAATATTCTCGTTTTATATAAAGAGCGAGATCCTGACCACCGAGGAATTGTCAGGTTGTTCACCGAGTTTCTCAAGCAGGCCGGCTTTGCCTTTGACACCCGCGATGTAGAAAAATTGTTAGCTGAAAAACAGGAAATGAGTCCGTATACTGGTATTTTAACCTGTTATCAAACTTCAAAAATGATTGGCGGTGATATGTATCCTTTCTGGTTAGTCAAACAGATGGAGGCAGGCCGCCGAATACTTATAATTGGTAACTATGGCGCATATCAAGGGCTTTTCCCCAAGCTGGACGGCTCTTTTATTGAATGGAATGAATCAACTCAAATTATAAACACTTTTTTCATCCCATTCGGCCTCGAATTTTACTTTGCCTATACAGGTGATAACAGCAAACTCCGCATAATACAGGCAGACAAAGATTATGCCCAATATCAGGCTGATATTGCTCAAGAAGATTTGAATTACTTCCAGCTGTATAAAAGTGTAAACCCTGCTAACAAGATTTTTTTTGAAGTTGAGCGTACCGATATGGTTGACTCAAAAAGCGTTTTCAATGTTATTACTCCTTTTGGAGGAATGATCCTTGAGGGGTATTCCTACTACTGGGATCCTGTAAAAAAACAGAATCATTTCCGAGTTAACTTCCCAAAACTCATGAAAGAGGTCTTTTCAGGTAAACCACCTGTAAGTGATACCAACTGATTGGTCCACCTTACAAAATAGTTTGTAAATATATTTCCCAATAACCATGTTTACGTATTTTTCTCATGGTTCCTTAGATCAACTAATGAAAAAATTCATAAGCTTACTTTTACTGCTTATCATCATGGCTGTATTCATGCCGCTGACTACCCAAATTACTGCGGCTGAAACTACTGAAAAGAAAATTCTCGTGTTGTACAAAAAGCGCGATCCTGATCACAGAGGAATTGTCTTAATTTTCACGGAGTTTCTCAAGCAGGCAGGCTACAATTTTGATATGCAGGATGTGGAAGAAATACTGACTGAGCTGCCTGATATGTCTTCATATACAGGGGTTTTAACCTGCTTCCAGACATCACAAATGATTGATGGTGACAAGTACCCTTTCTGGCTCGTCGAACAAATGGAAGCTGGCCGCCGCATTCTGATAATTGGCAATTATGGTGCATATCAGGGATTGAGACTGAAACCGGATGGTTCTCTTATTGAATGGAACGAATCAACGACAACAATAAATACATTCTTTTACCCTTTCGGTCTTGAATTTTATTTTGCTTTTACCGGGGATAACAACAAGCTTCGCTTGGGCAATGTTGACAGAAAATACGCCCAATATCAAACAGAAATAAATCAAAATGATCTTAACTATTATCAGTTGTTTAAAAGTGTAAACCCTGCTAATAAAATCCTCTTTGAAGTCGAACGAACCGATATCATAGACTCTAAAAGCGCCTTCAATGTTATTACCCCTTTTGGAGCCATGATTCTGGAAGGATATTCCTATTTCTGGGATCCTGTTAAACAAAAAAATATATTTCGCGTTAACTTCCCAGAACTTTTTAAAGAAGTTTTTTCTTCAGAGTCACCTTCTGTTCCCCGGCTGAATTATTCTACACATTCTGACCTGCTCGAAAAAAATCCTGTTCCTGCCCGAAATTCACCAGTAACACTGCCTAATGAAGGCCCTAAAGAGCTTCAAAGAAAAATACTGGTTCTTTACAAAAAAAGCGAAACGGAATCGATAACGGAACTTCCGTTTTTCAACAGGGCAGGCATTGTTTTGGAGTATCTCGGTTTAATTCCAGTGTACAGGGCTGTTGAAGATGGGCTCCCCGATGAATCCTATATGGCATCAATACGTGGAATTGCGACCTGGCATACCACACAGTACATGTATGGAGCCGAACTCTATGGGAAATGGTTCATACAGCAGATACAAAATGGGAAGAAAATTGCCATTCTCCAGGAGTATGGTGCACTGTATGATGCTGAAACCTTAGAACCTGTAATTAGTGCTTCGGAAGTTATGAAGACATTGGGGATACGCTTTGATCTGCAGAGTGAAACCAGACAAAAAGCAACTCCTAAAGTTGAACATATTGATTCTGAAATGGTTGGCTTTGAGCATGAACTTGAGCCGGCAATGATAACCTACGATCATGCCTATACTTCCTTCTCTGACAGCAATAAAGTCTTCCTCTCTTTAAATGATCCTTATTCGGGAAACGTTGATCTTGGAATAATAACTCCTTTCGGCGGAGTCTGCCTAAAAGACACTCCTTTTTATTTTCCAGAAAGGGATTCTGATCGTTTGGGCCTGATTAAAAAAGCACTTGAAGGTGAAATTTCTCCTGAAGGTGCAAATCAACCAACTCTTGGTGCATGGATTATTAATCCATTTAAATTTTTTAAAGATTCTTTTGATCTGGACGCATTACCAGCTCCAGATATAACCACCCTCAACGGTTCTCGAATCTTTTATGCTCACATTGACGGCGATGGATTCGAATCCGTCTCCCAGATTGACGGGACACACTCGGCTGGATTTTATATTTTTGAAAAAATTCTGAAAAAATACAAATGGCTACCAACTTCTGTTTCCGTTATTACGAAGCAGGTGGAACAAGCCGGGAACCAGTATTATAATCCAGCCGTTACGCTTGCCCGAGATATCTTCTCCCTGCCAAACGTTGAGGTGGCGGTTCATGCTGCCACCCATCCATTTGACTGGGTCAAAGGGGACCCATATATCACCAATCCTGATGAATATCCCTATAAAATTGGATATAAAAAGCCTGACATTATCGAAGAAATATGGGGAGCAGCATTATTTGCCGACCACAACCTGGCTTCATCAAATAAAAAAACCAAGGCAATATTCTGGACTGGCGCGACAAATCCTGGCCCAAAGGCCTTAGAAATAGCATGGCATGCAGGGCTGAATAATCTCAATGGCGGCGATCCCCGTTTTGACGACAAGTATCCCTCACTGGCAGGCCTGGCACCTTACAGTCTACCATCTCTGCCCTATCGCCAATATTATACATCTGCACAAAACGATTACTTTTACTCACTCTTTTTAAAGGGTGACTGGGGGGGACAGAAAAAACTTTTAGATCATTTTTCCCGCACTGACAAACCTCGCCGTGTCTACCCCATGAATCTCTATTATCATTTTTATGGCGGGATTAAACATGAAAGCTTAAATGCCCTGTATTATATTTATGATTATATCCGTAACGCTGATGTGGCAGCTATCTTTGCATCTCAATACTGTAAAATAGTGGAAGACTATTACAAAACACAAATCAGTATTACTCAGAATCGCTATAAAGTTGAAAACAGTGGCTTCTTGAGAACAATCCGATTCAACAGAAAGGTACATGTGGATGTTGAGCGATCAAAGGGTGTTGTCGGATACTCGTTTTATAATGGACAAACATATGTATATTTAGATGGAACGGACATACGGACAATCCAGCTTTCAGAAGAACAACCCAACACACCCTATATTGTGCAAGCGACCCAGTTTATTGATCACAGTAGCTACGAGAATTCTCAGCTTACTTTTACTGTACGTGGTTTCGGGAACAATTTAATAAAGGTAGGCGGATTGAAACCTGAAACTGTGTACCATTTAACTTTAAGTACACTTGAAAGTTTTTCCGTTACTATATCAGCAACTGCCAACCAGGAAGGCATTGCTAGTTTTGCAACAATCTTATCCCCACCCATTGCAACATATAACGGGTCCATATCAGAATGAATACCTTTAAAAGTTCTGAAAAAAGCATCATCTTGGTCCTCGTTTTCTTCATTCTGATGAGTAAAAGTCCCCTGGCTCAGGAATCCAGGCCAACTGATACCCATGCACCAACATCATCTGTTACAACTGAAATGTCCCAAGAAGAAGCGGATCAATGGTTTTTGGATGCTGAACAACTCTTTAAAAATGGTAAGACCGGGGCGGCAATTTATAAGTTGCAACAACTTTCAGCATTGGACCCGACAAATTATAAGGTACTCTTCAAACTTGGTGAAATGGCAATTTCTGAAAAGAATTGGGCTTATTCTATAGAAGTATTCAGAAAAGTTTCCTTTATTCGGCCTGAAGATATAGAAGTTCGATTTATTTTAATGGATGTTTATAGGGCCTATCAGATGCCGATACAGGAAATAATTATCGCTAAAGAGATTCTTTCTCTAAAACCAGATAGTGAAAATGCCTTAAGAAGATTATCTGATCTTTATAAAGAATTGGATATTCCTGAAGACGAAATTAAAACCCGTCAAAAACTGAGGGATGTGCAACCTGATGATTATTTCAACCTGAAACGATTGGCAACCCTGTTGGAAACCACGGATAAAGGCAACCTCCGGGAGGCGGCAAAAATCTATGAGCAAATAAGAGTTATTGCGCCAGAAAAAACAGAAGACCTCACTCGCCTGGCTGGCATTTACGATAAACTGGGCAAAAATTCCCAAACTTTGGAGGTTTTAGATCACCTTGAAAAAAGAGGTGTGACCAGAACATGGCTTAAAAACAGGGCTATGGCTCGTCTCAGCAAAAATCCTTTTCCTGCCCCAGGCACCAGCTGGCAATGGCAACTATCAGGAACGATTGATACCTCGGTTGATGCCTGGATGTATGACCTGGATCTTTTTGATACACCCACTCATATATTTGATGAACTGCATTCCAAGGGGCGAGTTGTTGTCTGTTATTTCAGTGCAGGAACCTGGGAGAAATGGAGAACTGATAAAGATCATTTCCCTTCTTCTGTCCAGGGGAAATCGCTTGAAGACTGGCCAGATGAAAAATGGCTGGATATCAGACAACTTGCGGTTCTGGCACCTGTTATGACTGCACGGCTTGACCTGGCTGTAGAAAAAGGCTGTGATGGAATAGAGCCGGATAATATTGATGGCTATTCCAATAAATCCGGTTTTCCTCTCACCTATGATGATCAAATTTATTACAATACATGGCTGGCAGATCAGGCTCATATCCGTGGTTTGTCAATTGGGCTTAAAAATGATCTGAACCAGGTAAAAGACCTGGTCCAGATTTTTGATTGGGCTTTGAACGAACAGTGCTTTCAATATAATGAATGTGAAAAGCTTCTACCTTTTGTAAAGGCAGGGAAAGCGGTATTTGGTGTTGAGTATGAGGGGAATCCTGATAATGTGTGCCCTAAAGCTAATTCCATGAATTTCGACTGGTTATTCAAAAAAATCAACCTGGGGGCTGAAAGGCATGCCTGCCGATAGCCTGATTTTTCAAAAACTCAGACTTAATCTGATAAAAAAACGATTTCTGATTTTAAGAAAACCTGACAGTTGCCCAATTTATGATAATCAGTAAGCAGGTTCAGAATAGCTGTTTTT
>CAMYJP010000156.1 GCA_947258675.1 uncultured Desulfobulbaceae bacterium
GTTCTGTCGGCTTGCTAAATTCTTTTCCTGTAGCCAACAGAATATCGCCCAGATGTCTGGTATTAAAAAGCGGACCCATGACCGGCTGCAACAATCCCGTGATTCCAGTCCGCGGAGAATAATCGCCCCAAGATTCCATCATAGTATGGGTTGGTAGCACCAGATGTGATGATGTTGTGGTCTCATCAGGATAACCAGTAAAACTCACCACCATTTCTACTTTTTGGAGATTTTCTTGGAATTTCCAGGAGGGAGGAAGGGAAAATACCGGATTGGTGTTAAGTAATAGCAGGAGATCGATTTCACCCTGTCCCATCTGGTCAGAGAACTTCTTCATCTGCTTCCCTGTTGCTGTTTGGTCGAGAGCAGAAACAGAATGAAAATCGATGAGTTCTCTGCTTTTGTTTTTCATTAAACAGAGAAGATTTGCAGCAACAGCTATGGCTGTGGCGTCTGGATCGGAATGCGTCAGCCCGGATGCTAAAACCAGTGGTCGCTCTGCCAGCAGAAAGCGGTTTGCAAGTTTTTCTATGATATCCTGAGAAATGCTGCTACCTTTAAGTCTGTTGGAGAACTGCGAAGCTTGGAAGGTTTTATCCAGTAATCCTTTTAATTGTGGATCAACTGATAGGCCGTTTTTAATGATCTTTTTATGTGAAATTTCAAGTAATGCTCCTGCTGCGAGCCACTCCTCTTCTGGTGGAATAATTAGCTGAATATCAGCATTTGCAGCGGTCATTGACCGCCGGGAGCCGATATAGACGAAAAGATTTTTCGAGTCTTTATATGGTGCATTAAATTTTGCGAACTGTTTTGCATAATCGACATTAGAGAGCCATGTTTCCAGAAATCCTGCTCCAAAGGATATCAACAGATCAGCTTCAGCAATTCGGTAATAAGGTATACCATCTTTGCCAAAGACAATTCTATTGGCAGTACGCAGAGGTTCATACCCAAAAGGCTCATAGACCACATGCCTTCCTCCACCTGTCCTCTCAAGCCAATCATCTATCAGAGCTTTCATAGAACCGTTTATAAGTTCACTTAGAAAGACAATTCGCTCGCCTCGACCTTTTTGATTGAGTTCTTTGAGTTTGGTCGACAAGGTTTCCATACCTTTTGGCCAAGAAGTTGGTTCAAAAGTGTGCTCCCCTCTTTTTTGGGGTCCGGCAAAACGATCCGGGTTATAGAGGCCGTGCAGGGATGCCTGGCCACGGACACAGAGAGCGCCACGATTGACTGGATGATTGGGATTCCCTTCTACCTTGATAATTCTGCCGTCACGGTTTTTGGCGAGCATACCACAACCGGCAGGACATTCCCTGCAGGTGGTGGCATACCAGGTCGCCTCACCGGGAATTATATCCTCTGCAGGGATGATATAGGGGATAAGTTTGCGGGCTGAATCAGAAGAACAACCCATGGAAGCACTTGTTCCGGCAAGACCTATGGCTTTGAGAAAATCTCGGCGATTAATATGCGACATAAAGGTCCCATGTTTTCATTTCTCTTTGGCTGCAAATCTGTCTGGGAGTCATTCTTTTTTGTGGAAATTTTTCCTAGCATAAAGAAAACTGAAACAGGTTACAATCCCATAATAAAATTTTGATTACGAAACTCTCCACTTCATTTTTCTTTCACCGCCACTCCCAGAATCGCAAATCGGGATTCTTTGTAACTAGGTAGTAATTTGAGGCTGGACTGAGCCAGAAAATCTCTGAATTCTTGGCCATGGAAGCGATTTTCTCGGGGGTGATCGAGAATGTATTTAAAAAGAAAATTAGCATAGAGGGGCGGGTAAATTTCCTCAAAATAAAAATAGCCTTTCGGCTTGAGGACTCGCGATACTTCCTGAATTCCGCTCTGCCAATCTTCCAGGTGATGGACAATACCGTAATTAAAAACAGCATCAAAGCTTTTATCCTGATAGGGTAAGGATTGGGCGTCTCCTGCCAGAAGCTGCAACTGTTTTAATTGCCAAACTGCCTGTTTCCTTCTGGCAAGTTCGAGCATTTCAGGATCAATATCCAGTCCATCAATCCTGGAAGGCATAAAAGTATCCGAGATTATTTTTGCGCCAACTCCACTGCCACAGCCTATTTCTAGAAACCGGCAACCTGCCGGCAAGTCTTGTGTCTGCTTAAAAAAATGGGCTTCTCGCTTCTGGACGTAGCGACGAACCGGGCTATTTACCCAGATACGTTCAGGCCAGTTAACCTTCATATCTTTTCCAAGTTTTTTTCAATTTCATAAATAGTATCTTTTTTACCATGGTAGATTTTGGCTATGCCAAAGGTAAGCTTTTTTATTCCGAGACAGCTAAATCCTGCTTTTTTAATCTCCTGCAAGAATTCAGAGTCATGCGGAAATTCGTCCACGGAATCGGAGAGGTAACTATATGCGTAATGTGTCCGCGAGAGTAAATTTCCGACCGGTGGCAGAATATAGTCGAAGTAGAAACGGTATATTCTACCGAGAATCAGGCCGTCTGGATAGGAGAATTCCATAATACAGAGCTGTCCCCCTGGTTTGAGAACACGGTAAAATTCTTCTAAAGCCAAATAACGTTCTTCAATATTGCGAATGCCAAAGGCAATAGTCAGCGCATCTACTGAATCAGTTTTAATGGGCAGCCAGCGGCCATCCCCTGCGGAAACACTGATACGACCTTCCATCTTTCGGGTATATATCTTTTCTTTACCAACAGCCAACATGGCTGGAGAAAAATCTACTCCCATCACATAAGATGCTGGGTGATGCCGGCAGATCTCAAGGGCAACTTCAGCTGTGCCGATCGCCACATCAAGTACTATATTGCCTTTACTGAGATGGAGAGTCTGAGCCAATGCTCGTCGCCAGTAAATGTCCCTTCGGAGCGACAGAAAACTATTCTGGAAGTCGTAGGATCCAGCTATGCTTTCAAACATTGCTTTTACGGCGGTATCCTTCATTATCAATTCTCAGCTAGTGTCGAGTCTATGAACAATGATACGGAAAGAAGAGGAAGACTTATTTAATAATAAAATCAGTTCATTTTGCCGGCGCTTGAAAAAGGTGATCAAGGTATGAATACAATTCACTGACCTGATTATCTGAAAGGTCAATTGGAGAAAAGGCAGGCATAGGCGGAACAGGCTGTCTGAGCCAGCCGGAAAAATATTGGGGTTTTTCAAGCAGTTTAGAGTTCCATATATGGTCTTTAGAAACAACTATGTTAGCACCGTAAGGGTGGCAGCCACTGCAGTTGGATCGGAAAATTTCTCGCCCCACAGTATATTCAGGTAGAGCTGGCGGTGTGCGACCTGCAAATACTAATTCTGCACCCAGATAAGCCAGCACAATAACTATGGACAGGCAGAGAGTGAATAGCACTGCGACCGACTTTGATATCTCTGTTGCATTCCGGCTGATAATAAGAGCAATTAAGAGCAGAAAAAAAAGGGCTCCCGCAAGAACCATTTTTATCTTGATGGGAAAGATCCAGGCTCCTGAAAAGTATTGTTGCCAGTCCATAATGCCGGCTATGACAGTTGGCACCAGAAAAATAAGTCCAGCTGCAGCGCAAAACCGGACACAACCAATCATTGTTTTGTTCCTTGACATTGATGCGATGAGAATCAAAGCAAAACTACCCACCAGGAGACCGATGGGCATATTCACCTGGGTGGGATGAATGGGGTGTGTATAACCAAGTCTTACCAGGGTTTGATATAAAAAATCGAACATAATACCCTCCATGAGACATCCGGTTGCGGATGCAGGATTATTTCAGTCATTTTTACTGAATCCTATTAGTAAATGCAAGGAATCAGAACAGTTCAATTTTCCTCAAATAAGGTTTACTGAATGTCGTCCGTATTTTTTTGATCAAAGTAATATCGGTGAGCTTTTACCCATTTTATTTCACGCACAATTGAATCGGTGAGAGGCAGGGCTTGAAGATCGGGAGGCAGAACGGACCAGGTATATGTCTCAACCTCCATTGGAATATCTTTATCAAAAAGTGGCAAAATTTCGATAAGAAAGGATTGGGTGCTGGCACAGTCTCTTAATCGGTCAATAAATACGGGAACGTGGAAATGTACCCGCCATTCAAGGATATCTTTGGGTGCTTCGGCCAGAGCGATGTCAAGATCGTTATACCTTAGAAGCGAACCATTTTTTCGAAGTCCTACAGTTTGATGCAGATAGCAGGGTTCTACAAATCGTCGAAGCCTCTGAAGGTCAGGATGTTCCAATCTGAGGGCTGAAGATACCTGTACGTGTCCAATATTAATGTCGTTTTCAGCCAACAACTTCAGGGAATGTTCCGGGGACTCGAACTGAAGGGCCTGGTGGCAGCAATCATAACAGATAGCCAGAAAATGCTTGAGTGATTGAGGTAGGGCAAGTTCATTGAAGAAATCAACAAATTCAGTGATTGTTTCAATAACACAACCAGGTTCGGGCTCAATAGCCAGCTTGATATCTTTACCGGTAGTTTGAGCGAGATGATCCAGAAATTCAAGAGCTTGCAAAAGATGTGCTTTGACTAAAGTTTGATCCTCAAAGCCGATACTGTCACGAAACCCTACCGGCACTGTGGAAATTGAGCCTTTCCTGTTTTCAGGTAGCCATACAGCGAGTAAATTTGCCAATTGTTTCGTATATCGTAACCGTTCAGGATCCCGCCAGTCAGGCAGGTAGACGGTTTCTTTAATAGGGACATGATGAAAAGTACCGTAAGGGAAACCGTTAATGGTGGAAACAAAGATATCTTTATCGTTACACCAATTGAGAAAATACTCTATTGTTTGGATATTTATTTCCTCGGCTGCTCTGCCTGACAGCCTCAGCCCCAATGGAAAGCTTTTGCGAGGGGAGACTTTTTCTTTAATTAAAGGCACATATCGTCGGACATTGGCAAAGATATCATTCCAGCTCTCTGCAGGATGAATATTGGTGCAATATGTGAGCATCAGTTGTGTCCTGATCCCATGGCAACAGAGTTGAGAGAGAGATTTTTATTACTATCTGTACCCGCGGAAAGCAGTAAAGAAGATTGCCCATTTTCCAGATGATTGTTGAGCCGTTCATTCCTGCTGTGATGGCGAGCAGTAAGCAGACGAATGCAGTGATGCATGATTTTGGAGTCAATTTCATGTAGTTCTTTTACATGTCCAAGCCCTGTTAACATGGTAATTGTGAGTTCTCCACCCAAATGTTCACGGAATTCTGATAAGGCAAGCTGCACGTCTAAGTGGTTGATAGTAGAATGAAAAAGTTTGAGTCCGAGATCTTCCAGTATTGTCAGAATTTTTTCAAGGTTATCCTGGGATAGAAGACCACGCTGCCAAGAGTACAGAGAATCAAGCGCAATTCCAACTGCAACTGCTTCTCCGTGGCTGATGTCCCCTCTGGCCATTTCCTCAAGCTTGGGGGCGGCCCAGTGGCCGAAATCAAGAGGCCGTGATGAATCAAACTCAAAAGGGTCGCCATG
>CAMYJP010000157.1 GCA_947258675.1 uncultured Desulfobulbaceae bacterium
TAAAGAGCTTGGCCCACCGTGCCCTTCTGCCATCAGTAGAGACGTTCTTCCCTCGAGCAGCAGCAGTTGGTTTTTTGGCTGTTGAAATGTGGAAGAACAATCAGTTTATTGATATATCTGCAGCCGCGCAAATTTATGTCAGACCGTCTGATGCTGAAATTACGTTTGCCGGCAGAGTATAGTAATCGATAAAATCCATCGACGAGTAGGTACCATTCCTTCCAGGTTGGTTTAATTTGAAATTTTCATCCGCTTCTGAAATAGAAGCTTTGTGTTAGTTATGATAAATAGACACAAAACCAAAAAGATATTCGTTGGTAACGTCCCTATTGGCGGTGATGCTCCCGTAGTTGTCCAGTCAATGACCAATACAGATACTCGAAACGTTGATGCCACCGTGGAACAGATTGAAAGATTATCGTCAGCCGGATGCGAAGTTATACGAGTAGCAGTAGTTGATCAGCAGGCAGCTGAAGCAATCGGAAATATAAGAGAAAGGATTAGTATTCCCCTGATAGCTGATATCCATTTTGATTATCGATTGGCAATTGCAAGTATGGAGAATGGTGCCCAGGGGATACGGATAAATCCTGGAAATATTGGTGGCAAAAGCAAATTAACCAAAGTGGTGGCGGCTGCAAAATCACATGAAATACCTATTCGGGTTGGAGTTAACAGCGGTTCCCTTGAAAAGGATATTCTTGCAAAATATGGCCATCCTGTACCAGAAGCGTTAGTTGAAAGTGCTGTGAGAAATGTCAGCTTATTGGAAGATTTGGGTTTTTATAATTTAAAAATATCAATCAAATCATCTGATATGCTCACAACGGTAAATGCATATCGTCAACTTGCAGAGAAATGCGACTATCCTCTGCATTTAGGAGTTACTGAAGCAGGAGGTCTTATTGCCGGCACAGTGAAATCCAGTATAGCTGTCGGTATGCTTTTATATGAAGGTATAGGTGACACTTTCAGGGTTTCGCTTACAAGAGATCCTGTTGAAGAGGTTAGGGTAGGGTATGAAATTTTACGTGCACTGGATATTCGACACCGTGGGCCTGAACTCATCTCCTGTCCTACTTGCGGGCGATGTGAAATCAATTTATTTAACCTGGCGGAAGAGGTGGAAAAGTATGTTCAGAATATTCAGACTTCATTAAAGGTCGCAATTATGGGATGTGTTGTCAACGGACCCGGTGAGGCCGTGGAGGCAGACATCGGTGTTGCCGGCGGCAAAGGGGTAGGCATTATTTTTAAAAAAGGACGGCTCTATAAAAAAATTGCAGAAAAAGACCTTCTGACCGTATTCTTGGCAGAATTGGACGACATGGTTCGCCAAGAGAAAGAATAAAAACAATGAGAATAAATTGCCGGCCTTTATACATATGGTAAACTCATACTCTGTCATCCGAAGAAAAGGACAATATAATGCGATACTCTAGATTACTTTTGCCTACTTTGAAAGAAACACCCACGGAAGCTGAAGTTATCAGTCATCAGTTATTATTGAGGGCAGGTTTTATCCGCAAGCTGACGTCAGGTGTATATACATATCTTCCTTTGGGATTAGCTGCTGTCCGCAAAGTTGAACAGATTGTCAGGGAAGAGATGAATAAATCTGGAGCTCAAGAGCTGCTGATGCCCATGGTGCAGCCCGGGGATTTATGGAAGGAGTCTGGACGTTGGGAAAAATATGGGCCTGAACTGTTACGATTCACAGATAGACACGAGCGACAAAGTTGCCTGGGGCCTACTCATGAGGAGGTAATCACTGATATTGTTCGCAATGAAATCCATTCGTACCGCGATTTGCCTATCAACCTTTATCAGATTCAAACGAAGTTCAGGGATGAGATCAGACCTCGTTTTGGTCTTATGCGCGGAAGAGAGTTCGTAATGAAAGACGCCTATAGCTTTGATGCAGATGAGCAGGGTGTAGAAGCAAGTTATAAAACCATGTATGATACGTATCAGCGGATATTTACCCGTTGTGGCCTCTCTTTTCGGGCGGTTGAGGCAGATACCGGTACTATTGGCGGTAGTTTCTCCCATGAATTTATGGTGCTGGCTGACACAGGTGAAGATACTCTTGCAATATGCGAAAAGTGTCATTATGCGGCCAATATGGAAAAAGCGGAGGTGAAACCGGCTGTCCAGAAGGTGAATCTGTCGGAACTGCTGCCAATGAAAAAGGTTGAAACACCAGGGAAGAGAAAAGTCGCAACAGTAACAGAGTTTCTTAATATAACCCCAAAAGAGCTCGTGAAAACAATGGTATATATCGTCGATAAAAAGCCGATTGCCGTATTGTTGAGGGGTGATCATGAAGTTCAGCCGGTAAAATTGAAGAATTTATTAGGAGCTGTGGACGTTGAGCTTGCAGAAGAGCGCACAGTGTTTGATATCACTGGATGCCCTACTGGTTATCTTGGGCCAGTGGGCTTAGAAATGAAGATTGTAGCCGATCAGGAGGTTACAGCGATGAGCAACTTTGTTATTGGTGCCAACGAAAAGAGCCATCATTTTCTAAATGCGAATCTGAGTAGAGACTTTACGGTTTCGCTAACAGCTGATTTGCGGGAAGTAACCGAAGATGACGGGTGTATTCTTTGTGGTGGATCGTTAAAATTGACCAAAGGCATAGAGGTCGGCCATATATTCAAGCTTGGAGATAATTACAGCAAGGCAATGGATGCAACTTTTCAGGATAATAATGGAGAAGAACGTCATTTTGTAATGGGATGTTATGGGATCGGAGTCAGCCGCATCGTTGCTGCGGCTATTGAACAAAATCATGATAAAAATGGTATCATTTTCCCTGTTCCAATCGCTCCCTTTCAAGTGATTATTTTGAACCTGGGCTTAAAGAACAATGAAATCACATCCGCGTCGGAAGAATTATATAAATATCTTACAGAAAAGTCCTTTGATGTCATATTGGACGATAGAGATGAGCGGCCTGGCGTCAAATTTAAAGATGCTGATTTGCTTGGCATCCCATTTCGTATAACCGTTGGCAAGCGATTTGTTGAGGATGGCCTGATTGAGATCAGACAAAGAAAAGACGGGGTCACAAGTACCCTTCCACCCTCTGAAACTGGTCAGGAAATCGTTGCCATGATAAGGAAGGAACTCATTATAGAAAATTGATCTGCTTAAATATTCAGTGTGGATAGCGGTGAAACTCAATAAGTGTTGTCAACAGGGATCAACGGCCTGCATGCATTATGGAAGAAAATTTATCAATAACAGAGTGTGAATCGACCCAGATTCTATCCCAAATAAAGGGATATATGCCGAATGCGGATCTTGATTTAGTGCAGAAGGCATATGATTTTGCAAATAAGGTCCATAGGGATAAAATCCATCCTTTATCCGGGTTGCCCTATATCGCACATTTGTCGGAAGTGGCATTAGTGCTGGCGTCCATGAGATTAGACCTCGATACAATTATTGCCGGGTTGCTGCATGGAGTGCTGAAAGAGGATAAATCACTATCAATTAAAGAATTGGAGAAATTGTTTGGAAAGGATGTTGCTAATATAGTCCGAGGAACAACCAAAATAACCAATGTCCAGTTTAACAGCAAGCTCACCTATCAGGCAGAAAACATCAGGAAGCTCTTGCTGGCGATGGCTTCCGACCTCAGAGTCCTACTGGTGAAACTGGCAGATCGTCTCCATGACATGCGATCACTAAGCTATAATGGACAGGACCAGCAGAGTTTGCCCCGTGAGACTATTGAACTTTATGCGCCACTTGCCAGTCGATTAGGAATTGACTGGATGAAAAGGGAATTAGAGGATTTGTCTTTTAAGCACCTCCATTTTAATGAGTATGTGGACCTGAACAGAAAAATTGAGAGTTCTGTTTCAGATAGACAGCAGTATGTAGAGGAAGTTATTGATATCCTGCATAAAATGCTGGGTGAGAGCAATGTTACTGATGTGAAGATCATTGGTCGGCCAAAACACTTGTATAGCATTTATAAAAAAATCATTGCCCAGAATATTCCTCTGGAAAAGGTGTATGATAAAGTAGCATTTAGGATAGTAGTACAAACCGTTAAACAGTGCTATGAAGCATTAGGTGTAGTTCATGCCAACTGGCCTCCTATCCCCGGTCGGATAAAAGACTTCATCAGTACCCCTAAGGCCAACAACTACCAATCAATGCATACCACAGTGATAGGCCCCCATGGGGAATTCATGGAAGTGCAGATCCGTACCGAGGATATGGACAAGATTGCTCAGGAAGGTATCGCTGCTCACTGGGCATATAAAGAAGGACAGGCTATCAGCAAGGAAGATGCGAGGGTTTTCAAGGGCCTTAAACAGTTGGTTCAATGGCTGCAGGAATTAAAAGATCCTAAAGAGTTCCTCGATTCAGTCAGAGGTGAGCTTTTTGAGCCGGATGTATATGCACTGACACCAAATGGAGACGTCAAAGAATTCCGGCGCGGGAGCACTCCAATTGATTTTGCTTTCAGTATTCATACAGAAGTGGGCGAGAAATGCGTAGGTGCCAAGGTTAATGGCAAAATGGTGCCTTTAAAGTATCAATTGCAGAATGGAGATGTTGTAGAAATTCTGACCTCAACTCACCAGCGTCCAAGAAGAGGGTGGCTGCAAATTGTAAAAACAAGCCGTGCCAAATCTCGTATCCGCCACTACCTCAGAAGATTGGAGCAGCAGAAGGCTGTCAGCGTGGGGCGAGAAATATGCGAAAGGGAATTGCATAAATATAATACCACCCTGAAAAAGGTTATAAAAACAGGTCACATAAAACAATTACTAAAAAAATTAAAATGTAAATCACTGGACGATCTTCTCTATAAGGTAGGATCCGGAGCAATTACCATCCGGGCGATTCTCAAAGAACTCCAACCTGAAGAGATGAAAACTGAAATAGCAGCCGGTGATGAAGATAAAATAATCAAGGAAGTAAAGAAGGAACTCCCCAGTTCTGAGGGTGATGCAATTCTCATAGAAGACATCGATGATATGCTGGTAAAAATCAGCAAATGCTGTCTGCCGGTACCAGGTGATGAGGTAATGGGTTTTATTACTACCGGTCGGGGGATTTCTGTTCACAAGGTTCGCTGTCATAATTTTAGATCAACAGATCCGCATCGATGGGTGGAAGTAAAATGGTCAGATACAGTGAAAATACCTCACCGAGCCCAGATCAAAGTGATGACCCATAACAAGAAAGGGATGCTTGCTGCTATAAGTAATGCCATCAGCGTTGATGATGCAAATATCGTAAAAGTGGACGCTCATATTACTTCTGAAAATCTTGGCCTGAACAGGATCGTAGTTGAGGTAGAAAATCTCCAACATCTCCAAACATTGCTTCAGCATCTACGGCAGCTGGAGGGGGTAGTGGAAGTCAGTAGAACTTGAAAGGGAAAGACAATGTATCTGGATGTCCCGGTGGTTGGAATCTTGCGAGGAGTCGAGCATTGGTTGGAATCTTGCGAGGAGTCGAGCATGGTTTTTTCAGTGAGGTCATGTCGGCATCATTTGAACAGGGGTTGCAGGCCATTGAAGTGACAATGAATACTTCCGGAGCGGAAAAGATTGTTGCCGATCAAAGGCCTTCTGTGCCGACTGGCAAGTTTTTAGGTATGGGTACAATTCGCAACCTGAAAGAAGCAGAGCGGGCTATTGAGGTCGGTGCGATGTTTCTGGTCAGCCCTAATTCTGATACCCGAGTGATCAGGTATGCAAAAGATCAAAATGTGCCGATCGTCAGTGGTGCGCTTACGCCGACAGAAGTCTATAACAGCTGGTTCGCCGGGGCTGATATGGTAAAGGTCTTCCCTTGTTGTGCAATGGGAGGAGCCAAATATATTCGCGATCTATTAGGGCCATATGATACGTTTCCTTTAATGGCTGTCGGCGGAGTAACAATTCATAACCTTGATGATTATTTCGAGGCCGGAGCTGCTGCGGTTGGTGTGGGTAGTTCACTTTTTGGTTCGAAAGCCCTTAAGGGAAAAGATATTAAGAGTGTGGCTGAAAATGTAAAAAGATTTATCTCTTGCTGCCCGGTATCGGAAAAATCTTTGTAAACAGTAAGAGGTATGATACTATCCCTGGCTCGTGAAACTATTTTGTGAATTTGTACCTTGTATCGATCCAGTAGATACCAAAGAGTCATGTTATTAAATATGAAGGATCAAAGTAACAAATAATTATATCATGTGATTAGTGAATTTCAGACTCCAGTAATTACCATAACGTTTTATGTTTTTTTAGGGAGTACAAGAAGAAGGAGAAATTATGTTTAGACCGGAAATAAAAGTAGTCGATTGCACAGTCCGTGACGGCGGATTAATGAATAAATGGCAGTTTGATGATGATTTTGTTCGCCATGTATACGATGCTCTCTGTGCAGCCAGGGTTGATTATATGGAAATTGGCTATTTAAGTTCGGAGAGCGCTTTTGTCCGGGGAGAGTATGGGCCATGGCGATTCTGTGCCGAGGATGACCTGCAGAGGATTATTGGTGAGGAAGGAAAGAAGATCAAACTTTCAGCAATGGCCGATATAGGCCGTATCGATTATGATGACATTCCCCCTGGTTCCGAGAGTTCCCTTGATATGATAAGGGTGGCATGTTATGTCCATCAGGTAGATGCAGCTATCGCTCTTGCACATCACTGCATGGACAAGGGATATGAGTCCACTATTAATTTGATGGCAGTATCAACGGTCGGTTTGAGAGATCTCAACGAAGCCTTGGAAGATCTTGCCAAAAGCCGGGTGCCGATTATTTATTTGGTTGACAGCTTCGGTGCCTTTTATTCTGAAGATATAGATATGCTAGCTGTAAAATATAGAGAGAGGCTTCCTGACAAAACAATTGGTATTCACTGTCATAACAATCAGCAGCTGGCCTTTGCTAATACCATTGCCGGAATCATAGCCGGCATTAATTTCTTGGATGGTACTCTTTACGGCATCGGCCGTGGTGCAGGTAATTGCCCTATTGAGTTGCTCCTGTCTTTTCTGAAAAACCCTAAATTTAAAGTTCGTCCTTTAATTGAATGTATAGAGTCGCAGATATTTCCATGGGAGAAGAAAATAGATTGGGGATATTCTGTTCCATATATGGTTACCGGGGTTATGAATCAACACCCCAGGTCGGCAATGGCGATTATGGAATCAGAGAAGAAAGATGAGATCACCGCGTTTTATGATCAGGTGGCAAGTACTATATAGTTCCCATCCGAAAGTCTCTGAATTTATGGATGCTGGAATAAGTTATTTTCAATTTGGAAACCGTCTGTTAGTCGTCAGTTCGACTCGTTTACTGACCATTTTGCAAAAGATAGGAAAACAAGGAATTATGCGGGGGCATGCCCAGGTACGCCGCATAAATGATTCCGAAGCGTGACGCCGAGATTTCGTAAATAAGCCAGTTATAGCCTGAGAAAATAAAAAAGGCGGCGGGGAAAGAAGTTTATCCCTGCCGCCTTTTTTATAGATGTAATTTGAGCAGCTTGATATTGAAGAGAGAATAGATTCCTTTTTAATACACTAAAGGAAGCCCTGCTTTTTTCCAGGCTGATATCCCACCTTTTAAATTATAAATTTCCGGATATCCATTGGCAGAGAGAAGTTTACCAAGGGTAAGGCTTCTGCCGCCGACTGCACAAATCAGCATGACAGGGCGGTCCTGAGGGATCGTCTTCTTTCTTTTTACTACATCCCATAATGGAATCAGGGTGGAGCCCTCAATAACACCCTCAGTTAATTCCTGTGGACTACGAATATCTACTACTAGAATTTCCTTTCGAGTATCAATAAGATTTTTTGCCTGATCCGGAGTAACGGTTTTAAATACTTTCTCATTTTGTTCTTTAGGCTGTACCGCCATGGCCTGCTGAATTTCCATCGCTGGACCCATGTGGATTAAGGGCATTCCAAGAATAATTGCGGCAACAAGAATCTTTAATAATTTCTTCATTATTTTCCTCTTACGTATTATTGAAATAAAAACAGCCGGCCCAAAGCAACGGCCAGCCTGAAAACTGAAAACGGGCCGCAATTTACTTCATCTGGAAAAAAAAATCCAGTCTCTAGTTGCAAAATTTAAAAACACACACAAAATCCTGCGATACGTGCAGCAAAAAAAATATAACACCTGTCCTCTCCCTTCCATCTTTTTGCACTTCCCGTTCTATAAAACTCACCCCCTGTGCATCTTATAAATTGTTACTATTCATAGCCTGCTTTTTGTCTAAATTTTG
>CAMYJP010000158.1 GCA_947258675.1 uncultured Desulfobulbaceae bacterium
GATAGGAGAAGTAAGAACAATCCTCTTGGCGATTTTTAATTTATCGTGAAGAACTATCATGTCGTCTTTCAGTATGCATTTGCCGGTTTTGTCACACCCACCGCAACCTGTACAGGGATTTATATCTAAATCGCATAATCTAATAACTTCAGGTTGGCCTCCTGCCATTTCAGCACCACGAAGAAAAGCTTCAAGCAGTATTTCTGAGTTCCCATTTTTTCTGGGACTTCCTAGAAATGCAAGTATGTCCATGTTGAGTGCTCCACTGATTCGAGAATGTTCGAACAGGCCAGCCTGAAATACCAAAAATTACGTGTTGATAATTCCTAGTCTCTGTCTGTGGTCAGTTTTGAATTGTTTTAATTTCGGGTTCTACAATCTTCATTTTTCATTTGCAGCAGGAGCCCTTCTGTAAAAGGTGGTCTCATCTGCTAACCGGTTGCAGATATCATCGGTTAGAAACTCTGGTGCAATCCGCCATCGCCAATTACCATTGCATGTACTGGGAGTATTCATTCTGCAGTCCTCGCCAAACCCGAGAACATCCTGCAGAGGTGTAATGGCAAGATCAGCAATTGAAGAGAAAGAAAGACGAATCAAGTCCCAGTTGATCTGACCGCCATCATGATAATTGGCATACCTATTCACACGAGCACGGCCGGTCTCGGCCAGTTTCTCGCTGAGGTACCAGCCAACCGTAGTATTATTATCATGCGTGCCTGTGTAGACAACACAGTTGGCGGTTGCAAAGTTGTGTGGAAGATAGGGATTGAGTTCATCAGAGTCAAAGGCAAAATGCAGAATTTTCATACCAGGCAAGTTCAGATCATCTCTTAATTTTTCAACTTGTCTAGTAATAATTCCTAAATCTTCCGCAATTATAGTGAGATGAGAATTATTTTTAAATATTTTTTTAAAGAAAAATTTTCCTGGGCCTTTAATCCAGCGGCCGTTTATGGCCGTGTCTTCGTGGGCTGGAATTTGCCAGGATGCCTCAAAGCCACGGAAATGGTCAATTCGTATCCATTCTACTGTTTTGAATATATACTCGAACCTATATTGCCACCAGGAATAAAGCTTTTTATTGTCTTCAGTTCTGCCAGTTTTCCATCTGTAAACCGGATTACCCCATCGTTGGCCTGTATCGCTGAAATAATCAGGAGGAACACCTGCTACATGAGAAGGCTGTGAGTTTTTTTTGTTTAGTTTAAAACAGGTTTGGTTAGCCCAAACATCAGAACTATCTAGGCCGACATAAAAGGGAATATCACCAATTAATGAAATCCCCCTCTCGGTTGCATAATTATGCAGTTGGTTCCATTGTTCATAAAAGCAAAACTGTACAAACTTATGAAAAGAGATCCGGTGGGAAAGTTGTCGCCGGCTTTGAGCTAATGCATTATCATTTCGCGCAGCTATAGGTTTAGGCCATTCGTACCAAGGCTTATTGTCATATTTTTCACCAAGGCTCATAAATAGGGCATAATCATCAAGCCAAGGATTCTCGTTTTCGCAGAATTTGGAAAATCTTTTTATTTTAGGGTCTGTTTGAATATTCTTTTGGAATACTCCAAAAGCTTTTTCCAGCAGGGAAAACTTGTATTCAATAACCTTTTCATATTCCACTAGGTATTTTGAAAATTCCGGCTTGTCTTCCAAGTCCTTATTCTGCAGCAAACCCGTTTCAACCAATATTTCAGGGCTGATCAAAAGAGGATTGCCGGCAAAAGCTGATAAGCTCATGTAGGGTGAATTGTCAAGGCCAGGATTCGTTGGACCGGTAGGGAGAAATTGCCAATATCGTTGTTTTGCATTGTGCAGAAAATTAATAAAATCATATGCGGATATTCCGAGATCGCCAATGCCATATTCTCCGGGTAAAGAGGTAATGTGTAAGAGAATGCCGCTGCTGCGTTTTAATTTCATTTCTTTATATTTTTTAGGGAATTCTGTGAGAAAGTGATTATATTCTGCAAATATTGTATAGGAAAAGCGAAATAGCTGGGAAAATAAAGTATATCCAGTTGAAATTCATTTAACAAAATATATGGTGTTGGGCCTGCAAAGTTCGAATTTTAAATATAGTTGTGTTGAAACATGAATGTCAAGTTATCTTGGTTCAAATATGCATTATGAATTAAATAATATGGATATTAATATTGCCTCATATGTATTTATGTGGTAAGCTTCAGTATTTTACGTCCTCCGGATAGAATGAGACATTGCATGTGCTGAGAAAACACTTATACTGTCGTCTAGCCACATGGTCGATCCCAAATCAAGAACTATGATCAAATCCCTGCAAATTCATTCTTTTTTCACCCACGAACATGATCATTGGAACCGTTATTCCGTTATTTATTATTGCGGATAAAGGAGTTTTGTCCCGTGCTTAGTGATATAAAATCAAAATTACTCGAAGCTGGAAAAGAAGAAGGTTGTATTACGTTCTCCCTTCTAAACAACCTGTTACCTGAAGATATTAAAGAACCGAACGCAATTGAGGAGCTTTTTGATTTTTTGGGGGATAATAATATAGAAATTGTCTCAGAGGAAAAATCGGGACAGAAAAAGACCCTTTCCGGAGAGAGTTGGGAAGATTATAAACTCAGTATTGCGAATGATGAAATCAGCCAGAAAGAGAATGTTGAAGGTGTTATTTCCGGACCGGATGAACCTCATGATCCTGAAGAAACTACTACCACATACCTACGGGAAATGGGTCGGTTTGAGTTGTTAACACCTGCCGAGGAAGGGATCTACAGCAGAACCATTCGTGAAGGTTTTGATGCGATTATTCGAGCAATCAGAGAAGAGAATGTTGATATTAGTGAGTTGACAACGTTACGGGACAGGATTGATCTGTGGGAAAAACGGGATCCATCCTTGAAACCCAAAAAACAACAACTTAATTATATGAAACAGGGTGTTACTAAAGCTGTTTTGAAATACCCGAAAATCAGAGCTCTTTTTGAGCTTCAGACTAAAATTGAAGCGTATGCCAGGTCAATAGATACTGCAAAAGATGAAATGATTCGTGCCAATCTGCGTCTTGTTGTTAGTATTGCAAAACGCTACATGCAACAGGGATTGACACTTGCGGATCTGATTCAAGAGGGTAATCTAGGGCTCATGCGCGCTGTTTTCCGGTTTGATTACACTAAGGGAAATAAATTCAGCACCTATGCAAGTTGGTGGATCAGACAGGCCATTACCAGAGCCATACTTGATAAAACACGCACGATTCGTTTGCCAGTGCATTTTTTAGAGTTAAGAAGCCAGTTTTTTAAGGCTTTTTACTCTCTTCTCAAAGAACTTGGCAGAGAACCGACGCCGGTCGAGATTTCGAAACGAACCGATTTGCCAATGGATAAGATACTGGCAATTTTAGAAGCCTCCAGAGAACCAATTTCGCTTGAAACTCCTATAGGTGATGATGATAGTACATTAGGGGACTTTCTTGAAAATCAGGAATCAGTGTCTCCTTATGAAGCTGTTCAAAACAGAGAATTATCAAGCCGGGTGAAAACGATCCTTGGAACATTGAGCCAGAGAGAAGAGAAAATTATCAGGCTTCGTTTCGGCATTGGAGAAAAAGCGGAATATACCCTAGAGGAAATCGGTAAGCGTTTTAATGTGTCGCGGGAAAGGATCAGACAAATTGAAAAGAAGGCGCTAAACCGGTTGCGACACTCCAGCAGGCGAGATAAATTGAAGTATTTTCTTGATTGATTTGTTTTGAAAGGTATTTGATTAAGCAAACCAGTCGTTTTTTATTACATATGTTGAGAGGGGAGCCATGGAACCCTCTCAACATTTTTTTTTGCGTTAGGGTTACAGAACATTAATTCTTTGCCCTATCAAGCACACCCTCAATTTTTATCGAACCTTTTCTTCGTTGCTCAAATGGTGTAAGAATGCATTTCTCAAGAAAGGGTTATAGGTTCATGTCTTACCTAAGGGAAAAAATCTTAATAGGAATTGTTGATACCAGATGGATGCATTAGTAAAAAAAGCCGGTCTTGGCGACATTTTAGAAAAGGTGAAGGATTCGGAACGATTAACACGTGAAGATGGTGTTCGTCTATTTCAATGCCCAAATATTCTGGCAGTTGGTTTTTTAGCCAATATTGTAAGAGAAAGGCTTAATGGTGATAAGGCCTATTTCATTTATAACCAGCATATTAATTATTCTAATATCTGTACAAACCTTTGCAAATTTTGTGCATATGGCAAGGATAAATCTTCAGAGCTTGCCTTTGAGTTTAGTGTTGATGAAGTGATGGAAAAGGTTCGTGAAAGACTTTCAGAACCGATTACCGAAGTGCATATGGTGGGTGGAATCCATCCTGATTTGCCCTATACTTATTACCTTGACCTTCTGCAAGGGATTAAGTCTGTTCGGCCTGAAGTACATATTCAGGCATTTACTTGTGTGGAAATTGCACATCTGGCTGACCTTGCCGGACTATCAATTGGTGATACTCTTCAGGAATTGAAAGATGCAGGTCTTGGATCCATACCAGGCGGTGGGGCTGAGGTTTTCAGTCCTAGAATACGGGAATTAACATGTGAGAAGAAATTATCTGGCGAAGGATGGATCCAGGTTGCGAAGACAGCTCATCGACAGGGACTGCATAGCAACGCTACTATGCTCTATGGTCATATTGAAACTCTTGAAGAGCGAGTTGAACATTTAGAAATGCTTCGCACGGCGCAGGATGAGACTGGAGGGTTTCTTGCCTACATCCCACTGGCCTTTCACCCAAAAAATACTGAGTTGTCGCAAATTTCTAAGACAACAGGACTTGAAGATTTAAAAAATGTAGCCGTAGCTCGCTGCTTCCTTGACAATTTCCCTCATATTAAAGCGTATTGGGTGATGATTGGACCGAAGCTAGCTCAAATAGCCCTATCATTTGGTGCTGACGATATGGATGGAACAGTTAAAGAAGAAGTTATTACTCATATGGCAGGAGCTGAAACTGAACAGCACATAGGGAGTGATACGTTGGTCAATCTCATTCGAGAGGCAGGACGGATTCCTGTTGAGAGGGATACCCTATATAATGTTATAAGGCAAAATTGATGGATCCGAAAAAAGATATTTTCTTTTTAATTGAGAAATTTCGAGGTCCACTCTTTTACCGGCTAAATTCCAAAACTCTCCGTCTGAGGCGGATCAAACAATGGAAATTTTAACGCTGTATTCGTTGTGGCCTTTTTTTCAAATTTTCTCTATTTCGATTGCAAAACGACTTTTTGCGAGTCAGTTACAATTAACAATACGTAGGAGCATTTTTATAAGAATGTGACAAAATAATCATGGAGCAAATTTATAAAAAAATTCTTGAAGGTGGGCGGCTTACAGGCGATGATACTTTGGCTTTGGCAAAGAAGAGTGATTTTTATACCCTGGCTTTTCTGGCTGATGAAACCAGGAAAAGACTTCGTGAGGTCCTTTCTTTCGATGAATTAGCTAAAAAAATTAAGGAGACACAGGATTTGGGGGGGACTCAGATTTTATTGCAGGGTGGGTTGCATCCTGATAAACCGCTTGAATTTTATGAAGAGATGTTGCAGTTCATCAAATCAACAGGAATTCATATCCACGGTTTTTCACCTCCTGAAGTTTATCATTTTTCGCAATTATCCGGCTTATCTTTAAATGATGTCTTGAAACGTTTGCAAAGAGCAGGGCTGGATTCCATACCAGGTGGTGGTGCTGAGATTCTTTCGGACAGGGTCCGAGAGATAGCCTCACCGCGAAAATGTTCTGCAGATCAATGGATTGATGTTATGGAAAGAGCGCATAATCTTGGTATGCGCACATCTGCAACCATGATGTTCGGTCATATTGAAACCATGGAAGAACGGATTGAGCATCTCGGTCGAATAAGAGATCTTCAGGACAGGACCGGCGGCTTTACAGCATTTATTCCATGGCCCTTTCAACCAGCTAACAGTGCCTTTGAACATTTGCCAAAAGCTTCGGGGTTTTCCTATCTCAAAATGCTCGCTTTATCTAGAATATTTCTTGATAATGTTGATAATATTCAAGCCTCCTGGGTGACACAGGGGCCCAAAATCGCCCAACTTTCTCTCTTTTTCGGCGCTAATGATTTTGGAAGTACGATGATTGAAGAGAATGTCGTGGCCGCTGCTGGTGTAAGTTTCAGACTCACTGAAAAGGAAATACGGTTGCTGATTACTGATGCCGGTTTTGAACCCAAACAACGGTTGATGGACTATTCTCTTGCAGGTGGAAATGGAGAGTAAAGGTTGGAAAATCTGAAATTATCAGATTATAACGGAAATATTCAATCAGTGTCTGACGTATTTCTTCATCGAGCACCCTGGGTCATAACAGTTTCTCAGAATCATTCCCGGTTTTCTCAATTGGCGGATGCAGATTTCGATGAAAGTTACATCGAAGACGGTTGTGTCTGTTCCTGCAACGGGCGAATTTTGGACGTTGGTCGTTATAAGGATTTGAGAAATGAATATTCAGGTGGTATGCTGGTTGACCATGAGTGCTGCATACTTACACCATCTCTGGTAAATGGTCACACTCATCTGGAACTCTCCCACCTTTTAAAACTCGGAAAATCTCCTGGAATTAAGACAAGTCTGCCGACCTGGATACGAACGCTGATTACCAAGAGACAGGAGAGTGCATTACCAGAATCAGATATAATTAAAGCAGGGCGTCTGGCATTGGATCAAATGCATTCCGGAGGCATTGGTTTAGTCGGGGACATTGGCAATAGAGAATCCAGTAGAAAAATAGCCTATGGTTCAAAAACCGACGTGGTTTTTTTCCTTGAATTATTCGGCATGAGCAAAGATGCTGAAAAGAGGGTTCTGAAAAGGCTTGATCATGAAATTTCTGAAGATTTTGTCTGTACTGCTCATGCTCCGTATTCCACCAGCGCTGAATTAATCAGGTTATTGAAAAGCAAGGCTAATGAACAGCAAGCTGTTTTTTCCATTCATGTTGCTGAATCAGTTGATGAACTTGAATTCCTGCGTTATGGAAGTGGAGAATTTTCTGAATTACTCGTTGAAAAAGGTGTGATCGATCGTTCTTTTTCTCCGGTAATACAAAAGGGCATGGGATCGGTTCATTATCTTGATTCGCTTGGGGTCTTGGATGAAAAAACCATGTGTGTCCATGCCGTACATCTTGAACCATCAGAAATTGAAATGCTGTCGAATCGGAACTGTAAAGTATGTTTATGTCCCGGTAGCAACCGATATCTTGGCGTAGGCAAGGCACCTGTAGCTTTTTTTCTAGCAAATGGTATTCTGCCGGCTCTTGGTACCGACAGCCTGGCCAGTAATCCTGAAGTGAGCATTTGGCAGGAAATGCAGCATATCAGGCATGAGCATTTTGAAATTAACCCGGCAGTTGTTTTTGCAATGGGCACAGTTGGCGGAGCTGAGGCCCTTGGACTTGGCAAAGAGTTGGGATCCTTGGAACCTGGTAAACGGGCTTCTTTTCTTGCAGTTCACTATGAAGAAAATTCTGCAAAGAATATTTTTGAGTTCCTGACAACCATTGGAAACGGGGTCCGCCTCTCTTGGATTAGTGAAAGCTATAATGAAGAAAAATCCTAAGGAAGAGCAAGTGCAGGTGCGTATCGGTATGGTTAATTTCATCAATACCGCACCGATTTATGAAATATGGAAAAAAACCGTAAATAGGCCTGAATGGTTAATTAAGGCAGCGCCTCCAAACGTTCTAAATCAGATGCTGTATGAGGAAGAGCTTGAATTAGGTTGCGTATCTTCTTTTGAATATGCTGCTCACCCATGGAAATACAGGATATTAAGTGATCTTTCCATTAGTGCATCTGGTCCGGTGGGGAGTGTCTTTCTTTTTTCCAGAGTTATTCCTGAAAAACTTTCTGACCAGCTTGTTCTGTTGAGTGGGCAGTCACAGACATCCGCCAGTCTGGTAAAGATTATTCTTGAAGAGTTTTACCAGGTTTTTCCGCATTATATGACCGGCAATGTTCTTGAATCTCAGAAGAACGGCAAAAAAGCTGCGGCTGTCTTGGCAATAGGGGATGAAGCTCTCAAATTATTACATGATAATGAGTACCCGGTGAAGCTTGATCTTGGAGAGGTATGGCAGAAACATACCGAGTTACCATTTGTTTTTGCAGTATGGGGTGTTCGTGAAGAGTTTTGTCAAAGACAGGCTGGTAGTGTTCAAGCAATTCATCAGGAACTTTTGCGATGTCTCAATGAAGGAAGGGCAAATCTAGATGACATCTGTAAAGATGTGGCGCCAAGGATACCGATGGAGCACGAAGCTTGTCTCAGGTACCTACAATCCATGGAATATGATTTAGGGCCGGAAAAATTAAAGGCACTTACTTGTTTTTTTGAGTTTCTCATTAAAAGGGGAGAGGCCGATTCTGAAGCATTGCCTATAAAAATATTTAACCAGAATTGAACAAACAGACATCAAAATGGAATCCGTTGAAGAAAAAAAGGCGTTTGTCAGGGAAAAATTTTCCTCTATAAGCCCAAAGTATGATTTTTTAAACTCTCTCCTCAGTCTGCAGATCGATCGTTACTGGCGATGGGTTACCACCAGAGAACTTAAGAGTTTTCAGGATGGAGCGGTATTGGACCTTTGTGCAGGAACTTTACCATTATCTCTTGAATTGACCAGACAAGTAGCTCTGCGCAAGGTCGTGGCTATTGATTTTTGTCAGGAGATGCTTGATTATGGTAAGAAAAATCTGCCGATCGCCGATGACAGACAATATAGGATTTTTCCAGTTTGCGGCGATGGTGAAGAAATACCAGCCAGGAATGAAAGCTTCAACGGTATCACCGTGGCGTTTGGGGTACGAAACCTGGCCAGGACTCAAATTGGCCTGCAAGAAATGTGGCGTGTTTTGAAGCCGAGAGGAAAATTATTAATTCTTGAGTTTTCCAGGCCTCGTAATTTTATAATCAAACCATTGTATACTTTTTAT
>CAMYJP010000159.1 GCA_947258675.1 uncultured Desulfobulbaceae bacterium
GCCGTAGCCTCTGTCCTGAATGGACGATATACTTGGTGATTACTTATGAAGAAAGTTAGTTTGATAGTGAGAGAGATATTAGAGAAATTGGCTCAAATTACAGTTGTTCGGTTCTTAATGCTAATCTGGTTGATTTCACCGTCGATGGTATTTGCTCAGGAAGCGGTGGTTTTGGGAATCCATCCTTATTTATCTGCCACCGAGCTGTTAAGTAGGTTTACCCCTTTGACAGTTTATCTTGCCGATGCAGTCAAAAAACCGGTAATTATCAAAATAGCGCGGGATTATGAGAATCATATAGATTTGATTGGAAAAAATGAGGTTGATATCGCTTTCATGGGGCCAGCCTCCTATGTGCAAATGGTTGAGAGTTATGGACTAAAACCACTTCTAGCACGGTTGGAAATAGACGGAAAACCTTTTTTCCAAGGTGTAATTATTGCCTCAAAAAGCAGCTCGATTAAATCCTTGTCAGATTTGATCGGTAAACGTTTTGCTTTTGGCGACCCAGCGTCTACCATGAGCCATCTGGTACCGAGGTTTATGATGGTTAAAGCAGGTATTTCAATGGACAAGTTGGCAACATTTTCATTCCTTGCCAACCATAATAATGTTGCCTTAGGTGTACTTATGGGAGAGTTTGATGCTGGTGCGGTTAAGGAGGAAGTTTTTGTTCACTACCGGGAACGCGGGCTCAAGATAATTGAGAAAACGCCACAGATTTCCGAACATATTTTTGTGTCTAGAAACAACCTGCCGCAGGAGATACTGTCAGGGCTGCGTGAGGCACTATATGATTTAAAAAAACATAAAAATGGACCGGCCGTCATGTCTGCGATCAAAAGTAATTTGACAGGTATGACACCAGTGCGGGATGAGCAATATGACAATCTGCGTGAAATATTGCAGACCTTAAAAAAAACTGGTGCCTGGCGTGAGTAAACCACTGGTATATAGATATAGAAGAACAATCGTATCTTTCTTGGCTGTTCTATTGGGATTTCTTATAATTGTTGACTTGATGATGGTCACCAATCAGCGTGAAAAAATAATTGATGATGCCCATAAAGAGGCTAATCGTGAACTGATTCTGATTGGAGCATTTGTCCGGGAGGCCCTTTTAAGACATGATTATGTTGTTATTGAACAGGTACTCGAGCAGTGGGGCAACCAATATGAGGATGTGGTCACTATGCAGGCCACGGCGCCTAACGGATTTGTATTAGCCAGATATCAACAGCCAGTATTGTCAGATCATATTTATTCAGTCCAATACAAAGTCCAGGTAGATAAAAAAAGCTTAATTACTTTGGAAATGGATAAGGATTTTTCTTTTGTTGAAAGCAGGTTCGCTGAAATAATCAACCAATTGGTTCTACGTTCTTTAGTAATAACTGCTCTATTGGGAATCGTTCTGTGGTTCACTCTGAAAAAAATGGCAATTCAACCATTGGAACGTGAAATAAACAGAAGGAAACAAGCGGAACAGGAATTCCGTATGCTTTTGGATGGTGCGCCGGACGCCATGGCCCTCGTAAATGTAGATGGCGGGATTCTCATGGTTAATGCCCAAATGGAAAACATATTCGAGTATTCTCGGAACGAGCTGTTTGAATTGGATATTATTAACCTGATACCTGAACGGTTTAGGGAAAAACAGCAAAAGAACATGCAAGACTATTTTGCATCACCATCGATAAGACAATATGGATCTTCCACAGAAATTTTCGGATTAACGAAATCCGGCAGAGAGATTCCGGTTGAAATAGGTCTCAGCCCCTTTGAAACTGATGAGGGGGTAAAGGTATTAATAGATATACATGACATAACACAACGGAAGAAGGCAAATGAGGCATTAAAAAGAAGTGAGGAGCGCTATCGTGAATTTGTTGAAGGAACTGAAGATCTGGTAACACAAGTAGATAGCCGGGGCAGAATTATATTTGTGAACCATAGATCTAAAACTGTATTCGGTCTGAGCCCAAAAGAGTGTATTGGTAGGTCAGCGTTTGAATTTATTCATCCTGATGATAAAGAAAGAACCAAAGAGGCATTTCTAAAATGGGTAAGGGATAAAGATCAACACGCATCATTTGAGAATCGTCAGGTCAGTCGTTCTGGAGAGATTAGGGATCTTCTGTGGAGTATAAATTTCCATTTTAATGAAAAAGGAGAAGTAACTGTTATTGATTCCATCGCTCAGGATATAACTGACCGCAAAAGTGCTGAGGAGAAGATCAAGCGGAATTATGCGTTTCAACGTACAGTTAGCTCAGTATTGAAAATCTCTTTAGAACCTATTCCCCTGGATGAACAGCTGGAGCAAATACTGGATCAGATACTGAAAATTCCTTTTCTTTCCTTCCAGGCAAAAGGAAGCATCTATATTGTGGAAGAAAAGGCCAAAGAGCTTGTGATGAAAGCGCATCGAGGACTGGATAGCAAATTATTAACCGAATGCGCGAGAATTCCTTTTGGCAGATGCCTTTGCGGTAAGGCTGCCGATGGCGATGAAATAGTTTTTTCCGATTGTATAGACGATGAACATGAAATGTATTGCCACAGTGCTTTTCCCCATGGCCATTATTGTGTCCCGGTTCGTTCCGGTAAGCAAGTACATGGGGTTATTAACCTGGTATTGGAGGAAAATCATCTGAAGAGAAAGGAAGAGGAAGAATTTCTTGCAGCCATTGCCGATACTCTGGCCGGTGTTATAGAGCATAAAAAAACGGAGCAGGAAAAAGATAAACTGCAGGAACAGCTTATCCAGTCGGAAAAATTATCAGCCCTGGGAAGAATGACCGCAAATGTGGCGCATGAAATCAGAAACCCTTTGACCGCATTGGGTGGCCTTGCCAGAAGGCTAGACAGAACATTGCCCGAGGGTTCCCGAGAAAAGGAATATACCGGGGTAATTGTTTCTGAGGCAGGAAGACTGGAAAGAATATTGGCAAGCATACTGTCTTTTACAAAAAAAGCAGTACCGAACAAGGAGATGCATGATATAAATGAAATTATTAACAATGCATTGTTGGTTTTTGATATCCTTTTCAAGGATAAATCGGTAATGGTCAGTAAAACATTACAGGATGTCCCTCAAATTTTGATTCACAGGGAAATGGTCCGAGAAGTTATTGATAATCTATTATCCAATGCAGTGGAAGCAATGAGCGAGGGAGGAAAGATTTTCATTAATACATTACAGAAAAATGTTAAAGAAAAGGATTATGTTGTTGTTGAAGTAGCTGACACCGGCGAGGGTATCTCAGTTGACGGGTTGAAAAGAATTTTTGAACCGTTTTTTACAACAAAGGCGGTTGGTCCAACACATGGTATTGGCCTGGGGCTCTCCATCTGCAGGAAAATAATGGATGAGCATAAAGGATTGATTCAGGTTGAGAGCAAAAAAGGAGAAGGAACGACGTTCAGCCTTCATTTTCCAGTGTAATCTAAATTTCTACCCCAAACAAAACACCTAACAACTCTTTCCGTTTAAAGATGAAACACACGTGTCGGAGCTGAATTAATATGGGTCTATTCAGCAAACTTCAACTGAATCCAGAGCGGGTTATTATTAGCTGGGATATCACGCCGGCAAACTCCTACGGTCTATTTGAATGCCGTGGTGACATGAAACAGGTACGTAGTAAAAAAGAACGGTATTATTATTTTTACATCGATAATTGGCAAAAGCCAGCAAGGCTTTGTTTTATGGAACGGGGAATTAGGCATGCCAGAGTGTTGGCTCATATAGATACCCCGCATGAAATGATTGAGCATTGTGTTGTCTCCCAGGGGAAAACATTTAAAGAGCATAGTTATGCAATAGATCAGGTCCTTCGGCATTGGCTTGAAGAAAATATAATTAATGTTGATGAGGACGCTAAGATTATTGTGACAAATAAAAGTGATGAAAATAATAAATATTTTGACACCCAACTTCCTGAACAAAAAGACCCCTTGCCTAAAGGTGAACAAATAAATCTTCGCTGCTGTCCGCGTATAGTTCGAGAGGATGAGATTGCCGGTTTAGTCGGTAAACAAAATTTCTTTGAAAGAAAATATAATCCAGAAGGCAGGTTTGATAATAGTTTTATCGGCAACAGTGAGGTTGTAACAGACCGAATTACGAATCTCACTTGGCAAAGAAAGGGTTGTGATCATACATATGGACGTAAACTTTTAAATTGGATTGAGGATATTAACAGAGAAAATTATGCGGGATTCAATGACTGGCGGCTACCGACTATTGATGAAGCATTATCTCTTACAGAACGGGTTAAGAATGGTAAAGGACTGTATTTAGCAGGCTGTTTTAACGTATCTCAGACCTATATTTTTACAGCAGACAGGAGAAAACCCGGTGGTTGGTGGTTTGTAGATTTTGGTCAGGCTAAAGTTTATTGGGCTGCCGGGTCCTGCTTCTCAGGTGGGTATGGTCGATTGTGCCGCGGAGGAAACATAGGGTAGAGTTCTCAGTAACTTTTAGGCACAGATGTATTGCTGGAGTCTTTGGCTAGCTTTCAAATAAAAAACAGGAATTCTCTACTATTGATCTACCGGTTGTCCATTTCGACTTGCGGAAGCATTATGGTAAACTTGGTCAAACCACCTTCGGAATTGATATGAATTTTCCCGTGATTGGTGCTGACGAATCTATAAATTATGCTTAATCCTCTACCTTTGACAGTTCCGCTTTTTACCTGTTCGATCTTGTCCGCAGGGACTTCACCTGTATTGCATATATCAAGGCAGATCATTTCATCTTGAAGATATCCCTTCATAGATATTATGCCACCATCATCAGGTATTGCATTGGTCGCGTTGTTCAACAGGTTATCCAAGACTCGTTCCAAAGCAAAACGAGGGCAGAATACAAAAAGGTTAGGTTCAAATATCGGTGGTTCAACTACTATATTTATCTGTTTGGTTTCATGGACAACCTCTTTATTAATCCTGTATCTATTATTTGCAATGGTTGCAAGATCGAGCAATTCTTCGCGGCCCTCTCCAGACATTGTAAGAGCCAGGTCTTGTAACCGTGAAGCTTCCGATTCCATGATTTCAAGGTATGTTGTGAGTTTTTTATAGTTATCATCGATTGAATGAGATTCCAGCAATTTTTTGGAGCGCCTGGCAAAACCTGCTACTGCAATTGCAGGGTTTTTAAAGTCATGAAGGATATCACTGAAAAATTCAAGTTTTGATGCCTTCATTATTTCTTTTCCAAAAAAAATCAGGAGTTCAATTTCTTCATCTGAAAAATAATGTCTTTTTTGGGTCGCGTAAAAAGCCAAAAGGTGCCGGACTTTATCATTTACCTTAAGCGGTAAAAGCAGAAAAGAATGAATTTGGTGTTCTTTCACAAACCTCTGCATTCCTGAAGAAACCAATGCGCTTTTTTCCGGATCCTTAATAAGAACATACGTAGGAGTAATACGTTCATAAGACCACTGTAAAGCTGTACCCAATTTCATGATAAGTATGTTCAAGGGGATACGCCGCCTCAAGGTGCATATATCGTTGGTCATCGGACACGGTAAATAGTGAACAGCTCTGTATTTCCAGGAATTCCTCCAATTCCGGAAAAAGCATTATAAAAAGATCTTTCAGTTTTATGCCTTCGCGCATGCTCAATTTTACAAAAATTTTATTGACTATTTTTTCTTTTCGAGTGTTGAGCAGTTGCAGATCAAGAATCTTTTTTTTGGCCAGCACATAACTTGTCCGTCTGGCCAGTAATTCAGCTCGGATAATCTCAAGAGAGTTAAAATGGCGATTATCTTCCTTGTAATAAATTTGCAGGGAGCCTAACAGATCATTGTCAGATTCAAAATATGTAGGAGTGAAAAGAGGAACAGCCAGTAGAGAATGGAATCCCCTACTTTTAATAATGTTTTTATCTTTATAGCGTGGATCTTTATAAATACTCGGAACAACAATAGAGCGTCGCTCTTGAATTACAAGACCAGATATAGAATCCCTAACCGGTACCGTTGCTAAACGGTCATAATCTGGAGTGCCATAAGCGCCAAAACTAGTCATTTTAAGGGTTTCATGCTCAAATAATCTGATCGTGGCTGCACCTGCATTGAGATCTTTTACGATTTTTTCTGCTGCAATTTCGAGAATTTTCTTTCGATTAAGATGTGGGTTGATGGCGATAATGTCCTCTGTTTCCCGAATAATACCGGAAAGAAATTCCGGTAGATATTCTTCTTCAAGGGCATTAATCAGTTTTTCCTGGCCTGTTTTTGGTACCTTGTATTGTTGTAGAATTTTGTTTTGCTTGAAGAAAACCGCCAGTTTTTTCTCCATTTTAATAGATTCTCCAAAACCATTAGATTTTCCAACATATTACCTTTACTAAATAAAAGGCCGCCTAAATCATTTCATAAGATACAATTTTGTTTTTAAGCCGGGAACAAATAATTCAAAATGCGGAATGGCACGTTTTTTTATCAGGGAAATTAGGTTCTGCTCAATAATGTTATAACATCATCATCAGAAAGATCATACCATTCGCGATAGGCAGAAGCCACCGCAAAAGGATATGTTTCACGAATATTCATACAGGCAATGCAATCTACATCAGGTAAAAGCTGTTGGATGGTTTTTAACAAGCCGGTTGGGACGGCCATTATTACCTTGGCTGGCTTGCGTTTTTTTACATACATGATGGCAGCACGCATAGTATAACCCGAAGCAAGCCCATCATCTGCAATGATCACCGTGCGATTATTCAGTGATGGAAAAATATTCCCATGTCTGAAAGTATCATTTCGTTTTTGTAGCATGGCTTTTGTCTTATTTATCTGGGAGGAAATTTCCGTATCACTCAATTGAAGAGCATACAGTAAAGACTCATTAATTAGAATGTCCTCATCAAGATTAATGGCCCCGAACCCTGCTTCAGTATTCCAAGGAATCTGGATTTTTCTCACAATCAGTAAATCAAAATCACATCCCAGTTTGTCCTGAATAATTTTGCCCACGGGTACCCCACCAGAAGGGATAGCAAGGACGATGGCTTTTTCACCCTTATACTGTTGAAGATTATCTGCCAGATAATGTCCGCCTTCATTTCTGTTAGCAAACACTTCCTCTTTGTTATGCAGCGATTGATCCTCAATTAGAACGGTCATGTGCTTTCCGCCTTATATTGGGATGCTTTAATTTTGACGAGCAGTATGGTTGACGATAATTGCAAGGTACAGTGAGGGTATTCACTGTGGCCGGGATTTAGTGTTTCTTTGAATATATGAATAAATATAACCATAGTGAAAAATGATGCCAGAAATTATAGTGTTATATTATGCAATATCTTGATTTGTTACATACGCCCCATCGTAAAGGAATCCAGGAACTTCAACAACAGAAGGCAGAATGGTTGACAAAGGATAAGAAGGGGATAGTTCGTTACAGGAACCTCTATGAATCCGTGGCACATGTAAAAGCCGATTTTATAGATTGTTCCGGGGATACTATACGCATCGGTAAAGCAGAGGAGCTAGATAGCAATACTCTGCAAACAGTATATGAGGTTATGCGATCTTTCATGCCCTGGCGAAAAGGTCCCTTTAATGTTTTTGGACATGCAATTGATTCAGAGTGGCGAAGTGAACGGAAATGGAATCGGATAGTTCCAACCATGCCTTCATTAGCAGGAAAAGTGATTGCTGATGTTGGATGCAACAACGGTTATTATATGTTTCGCATGGCCCATCACCGGCCAAATTTAGTAATCGGTTTTGAGCCATACTTGCAGCACTATTATGCTTTCCAGACGCTTAACAATTTTGCCGGTTTTGAAAATTTATTCGCGGACCTGTTGGGGGTCGAGCATATTGCACTCTTTGAGAACTGTTTTGATATCGTGTTTCTGATGGGAATCCTCTATCATCGTGTTTCTCCTGTTGGTGTGCTTAAAAACGTGAAAACGTCAATTCGACCGGGTGGATATTTAATTGTGGAGTCCCAGGGAATTCCAGGTACCGAACCTATTGCTCTTTTTCCCGAAGAACGATATGCCAAAGTGCCAGGGACCTATTTTGTTCCAACGCCTTCCTGCCTGGTTAACTGGTTGCGAAGAGCTGGGTTCGACGATATCAACCTTTTTTGTACCCATCCGATGAGCAGCGAGGAACAGAGGCGTACTGACTGGATGAATTTTGAGTCTTATGAAGATTTTATTAATACAGAAAATTCTAATTTGACTGTCGAAGGATATCCTGCTCCCATAAGAATATATATCAAAGCATTGAACAAAAGTTGATGAAATTGACCGATCTCAAATGCCATTTTCTGATCTGTCGCGTATTCAATAATACTGGGTTTTAAGATACCATATTAATTGTTTGGCATTAATATTGCTAATTTTTTGGATAGATACTATTTAGGTTGACTCTTTAAGTCAGCATTTGTAATTTTAAACTTTTTGGGGATTAGAAATTATTTTCATATTAAAGCCAGTTCTGTTTAGATTGCATTTACTTATCGAGGTGAAAAGCGTATGAAGTTATTCAAGAATAACTGCGGGGGACAGCGGAAACTGCATATCATTAATCGGGGTGAATCTGACAATAGCAATATTTATTTGCTCGCTTGTTTTCAGCTTTGTCGGAGCAGGTTTTTATATAAAAAATGTTGCGTTGCAGAGGCAAAATAATGGTCTTGAGAAGCAGCTCCAATTGATTCAGGAGGCAAATTACAAGTTGGAACAACAGGTGGGCAAACTTGGAGTAGAAAAAGAAAAACTTTTAAGCAACGCGATTGATAAATTGAATGAAAAAAGTCAGCTGATTGAAGCAATCCTTAATATGGTTGGAGTCAATGTCAAGGTCGAAGAATCCACACAAAATACCGGTGGTCCTTTTACACAATACAGTGAAGATACATCTGAAGGTCTGATGGTGAGGGCAGATAGATATTTAGAGACAATTCAGACAATTCCTTTAGGGTTGCCTGTAAATGGTGTTATTACCTCGAAATATGGAAAACGGCGTGACCCGATTAATTCCAGAACAGCGTTTCATAACGGTGTTGACATTAGGGGAAAACGCGGGGAAGAAGTTAAGGCAACCGCGGATGGTGTTGTGTATCAAGTCGGAAAGGATAAAGGGTATGGTCGGTATGTAATATTGAAGCACGATAATGGTTACAGGACGATGTTCGCGCACCTTAAAAAGATTTTAGTCAAGCCGAAAACGGTCATCGCCAGAGGGCAAAAAATCGGACTGTTAGGCAACAGTGGTAGGAGTACCGGCCCCCATGTCCATTATGAAATTAAGTATTTGGGGAAATCAGTTAATCCAGTGAAATTTATGAGAATTGCAAAGTATCTTTCCACAGAATAACAGGCCAATAAATCATTTTAAGTTAATAAATCAGGTAGATATATTAATTTTTCCGAAATGCCCATGAATTTTTTGGGCCAACCAATGCCGGAGGACAATCATGGGATTATTCAGAAAGGATAATCAAGAGTCGACTACTAAAGCGGAATCTGCTGAAAAACTTGTTATTTCCAGCATACTTGATAAGAAATTGTCCGTTGTCGGTGATGTGACGTTTTCAGGTAAAGCCCGGATCGATGGCAAGGTTAAAGGTAATATTAAAGGTGATTTTCTTGTCCTTAGTGAAACTGCTACCGTAATTGGTGATATTGATGCTGTTGGTATTGTCTGTCAGGGAAGGGTAGAAGGAAATATAAAGGCTGAAAAGCTTCATGCCCAACAGGAGGCTAAAATTAACGGCTGTTTGAATGTTGATGATCTAACAGTTGACTCCGGAGCTTCACTGGCTGGCGAAATAAAGGCTCAGTCTAAGGATTTGCGGCTGGTGCAAGGTTCGTCACCCAATTTGCAAAAGGAAGACGATAAAAGTCTGGTTAGTAATTGATCATATTCATATCCCCTAAATACTCTTGAGTTCTCAGGGGCTCCCATTTCTAGAGAATGGGGTAGTGGTAGTAATCCCAAATATTCGGTTATTTTGATCCAGAACCTGGATTCGAGAATATTCCTTTAAATCCATTGTAACCAGAATGCAGGGAGAAGTTATCAGTTGAGCGGTCATTAATCCAGGATCCGGTTTTGTGGTTGTAATATGGAGGATGGCTGTCTGGTTGTGTATTTCAAAGGTGGATTCCTGCAGGGCGAGGCTATACCCTGCACTCGTCTGCCGCCCCATTGCTATCAGCAAAACACCATGTTTTGAAAAATCCACTACCGGCGATGGTTCAACCTGCGCAGATAATTCCCGTCTTTTTAACTGATTGTAAAAAATATCCAGTTGCGATTGTTCAGTCATCCAGGAAACAGTCTGCGATTCGAAGCGGATTGGGCAGTCGAAAGTGCTGTGCAGAACCTCTGTGTTCCCTGTTTGGAACTGCATGAAACTCCCTGTCGTTCCCGTGCATCCGATGCAAAACAGAAAGAATCCTGAGCATATATACAGAAGATAGTTGTTCATGCTACCTGCCTAACCTTTTGTTGAGTGGTCTGGAGTATCCTTGAGACGGCATCATATTGTATTCTGTTGAAGAGGAGCTGAAATTGATCGAAAATCCTGAAATAAAAGTAAGGCCACTGATATTGGTCGTATTTATGGTGATTGGTGTAAGTTGGGTAATGGTCGGATAACCACCGCAGGCCTCACCTGGATCACAGATACTGCCATCGTTATCTGAGTCGGTGCCGGCAACGATGTAATAATTACCAGGCGAAACATCGCTGAATGTGAAATTGTAGCTGCCCGCATTGTTGCTGGCATTTAATTCAGTTACTGTATTGCCGGTTGCTTGATCAAGGAGCAGGACATAATGGAAACCGACGTCATTATCGGTTCCTCCCGATGCATTGACCTGCATTGATACAGGTAATTGTATGGTCTCGGGAATGTCAGTTTCAATGGTAATTGTGGTTGAATAGAAAGCACCGGCGAGTCCGGTGCGATTAACGCTTGCTGTATAGATACCAAGATTATTTGCATTAGGGGGAGAAGGCGGTGCTATCGTCAACCAGGAGGGCGCATTGCTCGTAACACTAAGAATTGACAGATTTCCTTCGCCGCCGTTAGCGGTAGTGAAAGAAATGGAATTCTGAATAGTCCCGAACTGAAGTGATGTCGGGTTAATTGCGAGTACTGGCGGCAAATTACCGCCACTAGCAAGTATTTTTGCTTCTTGGACTGCTTTTAGTGCATCGATCAACCCGAAACCGAAGATGTCGTCCCTGCCAATAGTTCCTAAATCTTCAGTAATGGATCCTGCCGCAAGGAGTGATTCAAAATCGTTTGCAAACTCGGTAGGACTCGAGCCGGGATGTATCGACTTCATAAGGGCTGCCAAACCAGAAACATGCGGTGTCGCCATTGATGTACCCTCGCTAAATCTATATGTCACTAGACGTGGTCCGGTGGAATCATTGGCTGAGGTGCTTAATACACCATCAATATAACCGTCGCCGTTGTTGTCAACACTTATATCACCACCTGGCGCTGCAACATCAATTGCAGAGCCGAAATTGGAATACCAGGTCTGTTGTTTATTACTGTCAACTGCGCTGACTGAAATCACTCCATCATAGGAAGCCGGATATTGTGGAATGTTTGATCCCTTATTGCCGGCGGCAGCAATGCAGAGTACGCCGGCAGTTCGTATTTCATTAAATGTATTCTGCTCTGCCAGTGAGTAACCAGCGCCAGTTAAGCTAAGATTGATAATATCTGCTCTGTCTGCCGAATTAAGTTGAATGTTCTGATACGTTGGATAATCGGGATGGGAAGGATCCAGACCGGAATCAAGACCGGCAGCATATCTGACACCCCGGATAACATCAAAACTGGTACCGCCACCAAATCCAAGAACGCGTATAGGCATAAGCTTCGCAGTCCCGCTGCCGTCCCATGAAATTCCTGCAACACCACCGGTGTTGGGACCATTATTTGTTGCGGCA
>CAMYJP010000160.1 GCA_947258675.1 uncultured Desulfobulbaceae bacterium
CCATCACCGCTGGTAATGATGACCTTCAATTCCGGGTTAACCGCCTTTATCATGGTGGCTGGTGGCAAAGCGCGACCGTGCAGACCGTTAAAGAAGTTAGCCTTCAGGTAGTGGGGGGTTTTGGCAGCCTGGCCGATGCCGGAGACCAGCACAAGGTCCTGGGGCCGGATGTTCAACTCTGAGAGGGCTTGTTTCAACATGGTGAGAATCCCATGGTTTCCACAGCCAGGGCACCAGGCAATATCGATTTCTTCCATATCAAAATTCATCATCTTTTCTCCTTCATCGTAGAAATCATGGGTATATACCTCTATGAACCGCAAAGATTTTTTGTAAGTGATCGCAGGAAGATGCGTTGCCTGTGACCGCTTACCCTTTATCCGACAATATCGGTTATTGCATGCATCACCTCTTCGACCGTGAACGGCAGGCCGTCATATTTCAGAATTGCATGATCAATTTTCCGTCCTGTTTCACGCAATATGAGATTGCCCAATTGGGAAGTAGCATTATTTTCAACAATAACCGTCCGTTCGGCTTTTTTCAGATATTGTTTCAGATCTGCGGCCATGGGGTATATCTGTTGAATGGCTATCTGCGCTAAATCTTTTCTTCCTATATTTTCCATCGCTTCCTGTACTATAGGATTCGTGGATCCCCAGCTGATGACAAGGGTTTTGCACCCCGGCGGACCATTCCACTTTGTCGGGATAGAGTCAATTTCTGCGGCTGCCAATTTCTTCAATCGTTTGTCTACCATTTTTATCCGTACTTCATGATCCTCGGTGATATGGCCGGACTCATCGTGCTCATCGCTGTCCACCCCGACCAGTCCTGCCCCTCGTGCTGGAATACCCCGAGGAGAGATACCGTTTTCGGTAATAAAATACCGTTTATAATCCTCCTCTGTTTCTACGATCTGCTGTTCCAATTTCAACTGACTGAGATCAAATTCTTCTGTATTGTAGTATGTGTCCACCAGATACTGATCAGTCAAAATGATAACTGGTACCTGGTATTTGTCAGCAAGGTCAAACGCTTTTTGGCTCAGATAGAAAGCCTGCTGTAGAGATTCAGGAGCAAGAATGATTCGGGGAAAGGAACCATGTCCCGCATAAAGAGCCAGTTCCAGATCACCCTGCTCCGTGCGGGTCGGGAGACCGGTGGCTGGTCCCGGGCGTTGCGCCAGATGAACTACTATCGGCATTTCCAACATGCCGGCCAAACTGATCCCCTCGGTCATCAATGCAAAACCGCCGCCAGAGGTGGTGACCATGGCCCGGGCACCTGCATACCAAGCACCCAGAGCCATATTAATGGCAGCGATTTCATCTTCGGCTTGCTCCACCAGCAGATCAAATTCATGTGAATGTTGCGCCATAAATGTGATTACACCGGTGCCTGGAGTCATGGGATAGGAGGTAATGCATTTGCAGCCTCCGGCAATCGCCCCCAATGCTATGGCTTCTGAGCCATTGACCATGATTTCATCTTTGTTACCTGACCTTGAAATCTCTGGGAAGATAACCTCCCCACCTTTTCGTAATGCGTGACCTTTTTCATATCCCAGTTGCGATGCCAGGATATTTGTTGCAATTATATCTTTACCTTTTGATTCGAAGCGGGTGCGGAGATATTTTTCCATGACTTTTTCATCAACCTGTAACAGGCCCAGAATCAGGCCAAGCCCAACAGTATTTGAATAAATGGCGCCACCCAGATCCTTAGCCATTGAGCTAAATGGAACATGGATTATTTTCCGATCACTCTTCAGCACATCGTTATCTCCGGCGATAATAGTAGAGTCCGTGATTCTGGATTGCAGGTGTGGAAGCACCTTATCATCCAGAGGGATGAGTAGATCAATTCTTTGAACCGGCGCTTGTACCGATCTTGAGGCAACACGGATGCTGGTGGTGTTGGTGCCGCCCCGCACCCTGGACATATATTCCTTGGTGGCATAAATATGGAAGCCGGCCAGCTTGAGGATTTTGGTTAACAGTTCTTCAATAGTCTGAATTCCCTGGCCGGCTTCACCGCCCAAAACAATTGAGAGGCTCTTTGGTTCCACTGGTTGTGTCATACTTTTTCCTCCTGTTAAACATAACCGCAGCGTGGCAATCGTCTTCTTCTGACCAACATTGTCTTTAGATCAATTGGTTGCGTTCAATCAATTCCGCATTATATTGTAGTCCATTGGCTAAATATATGTATGATTTTATTTTTTGTAAGGCATCCTGGCCCGATTAAGACGCAATTCATTTAATTAAATACCCATCAGATCAAGAAGATTGTTACCATGCAATACAAAGATTATTACAAAATTCTCGATATTTCCAGGGATGCATCCCAGGATGAAATTAAGCGAGCGTATCGCAAATTGGCCCGAAAATATCACCCGGATGTGAATAGAGAAATCGAGGCGGAAGCAAGGTTCAAGGAGGTGGGCGAAGCCTACGAGGTTCTTAAAGATCCTGAGAAACGAAGTGCGTATGACCAATTGGGAATGAATTGGCGTGAAGGCCAAGAATTTAAACCGCCACCCAACTGGGATGCTGGATTTGAGTTTTCTGCCGATGGTACAGATTCTGCACATCATTTTAGTGATTTTTTTGAAGAGTTATTTGGTCGTATGGGGAGTCAAGGCACCGATTCCCGGCGGCAATACGATTTCCATGCTCGAGGGGAAGACCACCATGCCAAAATTCTTATAAACCTTCAAGACTCATACAACGGCAGCACGCAGACAATTACCCTTACAAAAACGGAAGTTAATGAAACCGGCCATATAGTAAACCGGCCGCATACATTAAACGTAAAAATTCCCAAAGGAATCTGGGAGGGACAACGAATCAGGCTTGCTGGTAAAGGTGGTCCCGGATTTGGTAGCGGCCCTTCCGGAGATCTCTACCTGGAAATCGCCTTCAATCCGCATCCACTCTTCAAGGTTGACAGGAGGGATGTTTACCTGGATTTGCCGATTTCTCCGTGGGAGGCAGCGCTCGGGGCAAAAATTTCCGTGCCGACTCTTGGCGGCCGGGTCGATATGAAAATTCCACCCGGTTCACAGACAGGCCAGAAGCTCCGACTCAAAGGAAGGGGCCTTCCCGGCAAAATTGTGGGAGATCAATACGTCAACTTCATGATTATGACACCTAAGGCTAACACTGAAAAAACAAAGGAATTATACAGGCGGATGGCAGCAGAGATAGACTTCAACCCGAGGGCAGATTTGTTATGAAAGATCTGGAAAAAGTAATCTCCGGAATCGTCCTCGACGAACACCTGGAGATCTCACTCAAAGAATTATGTGGAATGTGCGGTATTTCTCCTGAAATGATAATGGAGATGATAGAGGAAGGGATTATTGAACACCCATCTGAGGGCACAAAGCGAAACTGGCAGTTCCGGGGGTATGAGATTCGCCGTATTCAGATAGTCTTGCGGTTGCAGCGGGATCTACACGTTAACCTGCCTGGAGCCGCTTTAGCTCTGGAATTATTGGAAAAATTGGAAAAAATGCAGCGGCGTGTGCTGATTTAGCCATATGGATTTACCATATATTCTCGCCTATTTTTTTTTATCTATTTGTATCAGAAGCTGCGGTTTCTCTTGGGAAAAAACAGTAAGGCGGTCTAGAAAATAGTAACGGTTGATCCGGTTTTTCGATCTTTCTTGCACGTTAATTGTTGGTCTACTGTTAGGATGCAAACATCCCGGAGCATCCATTCGATATTTTCTTCGCTTACTGAATACATATCTCATTTATAATTAGCCAGCAAACTGTTTTCTTTCCATCTCCCCTTTTGGGCCAGTTCTGTTTAACGATCGATTGTCTTGCTTAAGAAATTTGATTGAAGATTAGATTTTCGTGCTTAATTTTAATTGAGAAAGAAGACACAATAAAAATACATACGGAGATTCAGGTGAGTAAAAAAGAAGTTTATATCGAAAAAGCACAGGCGAAAATAAATGAGCTGATGACGAAACTGGATCAACTCAAATCCAAAGACCAAGGAGAGCTCGCGGATCAAAAAATTAAATCTCATGAAAAAATTGAAGAACTTGAATCTAAAATAAAAGGCGCAAAAGTTCATCTCGCCGAAATTACCGACGCTGCCGAAGATACTTGGGAAAACATAATAAACAAATTTGATCATCTGGCGGATGATATTGGAAATTCATTTAAAAGGTTTTTTAGTAAAGATGAACAAGACCGCCATTCAAAGGATTCTGGTCCAGACGATCAAAAAGGATGATTAGAATTATTAAACTGGGGTGCCTCATGGTAATATAGCTCTTCTAAACTTCTATGCCATGGACCAGAAATTAGTTTATTAACGGGATGATTTAATGATTAAAAACGAATCTCCTCAATGGTCGCCATATATTGCTGGCTCATTGACTGGAGTATTGATAGTTCTTTCCGCCTTGGTCACCGGCAACCTTTTCGGTGCCTCCACAACCTTTGTCAGAGGCGCCGGCATGCTTGAAAAAATTCTGTCGCCGGAAAGGGTTGCCTCACTGGATTATTTTCGTTGGTTTGTTCCGGAAGTTGATTGGCAATTCATGTTTGTGGTGGGGGTTCTTTTCGGTTCTTTGGTCTCAGCTCTCACGTCAAATACCTTTCGCTGGCAATCGCTTCCTAATATGTGGCGGGAACGTTTCGGGCAGAGCGTCACCAAACGGGGGATAACCGCCTTTGCCGGAGGTGTCGTTGCTATGTTCGGCGCCCGCCTTGCCGGGGGCTGACCAAGTGGTCATGGGCTGAGCGGGACGCTGCAGCTGGGCATAAGCGGTTATATTAGTACTATCTGCTTTTTTATCGGTGGAATTGTCATGGCGCATTTCCTCTACAGTGGAGGGGGTACTGAATGATGATACTCTTTTCCGGCTTGATCATCGGTATGTTCTTTGGTTTTCTACTCCAGAAAGGCGGAGTGATCCGTTATGACAGACAGCTTGGCGCCCTGCGCCTTCAGGATATGACCATTATCAAGTTCATGCTGTCGGCCGTTCTGTCCGGTATGGTCGGTATCTACCTGTTAATCGATTTTGGTGCGGTCAGTCTGAGAGTTTTACCCACGGTTGTAGGCCCGAATATTATCGGCGGCATCCTGTTTGGTTTTGGTTGGGGGCTGCTGGGGTACTGCCCGGCTACATCTCTGGGAGCTCTGGGCGAAGGCCGTTACGATGCGGTCTGGGGGATACTGGGGATGGTGATTGGGGCAGGTATTTATGCCGAGGTATACCCGATCCTTTCAAAATCAGTCCTTACCTGGGGCCGTTTGCAAACATATACAGTGCCACAGGCTTTGGGCATTAACCACTGGTTTATTATTCCGCTGTTTTTTGCCGGTATAATTCTGTTATTTTTGTGGTTTGAGAAAAAAGGACTTTGATAATGGGTAAAATACTATCATTTTTTTTAACGATGTGCAACAGTGCCGGTTAAAGGTCGTCAGCAATTTAATCTGGTGCCGGCCCAGCAGCTTCTGTCCATGAGTTTACAGAACTATGATGATTTTTTAAAAAAAATCAACTCAGCACTTGAGCAAGTACATTAATTATAAGCTTTATCCTTTATAGCTTTTTGCTTATTCTTTTTCATACAATTCAATAATCAGTTTGTGTTAAAATGTGTACCCGATAGTAAAGTGAATCCTTCCTGCGCTTTCCTGTTCCTTTCTGTCCAGCTTGTGGCCGTAAACAAGGCCGATCGGGCCGATGGGAGTGATATAGCTCAGGCCGATGCCGACTGATGAGCGGAAATCGTCAGCCCCTACGCCCAATCGGGAGTTTTTTACTGCACCCATATCGCTGAATGTTATAATCTCCAGTTTATTTCCCATATCAAATCGGGCCTCAAGGCTGCCGATTATTTCAGTTCGGCCTCCTACGGGATCGTCAAACTCGTCAAACCGCAGTTTGTTTTCATCGAAACCTCTGACACTGGCGGTGCCGCCAAGGAAAAACAACTGATCATCCGGAACCTCGCCTTCGGAGTTGAAGGGGGCGATTTTGCCGTAACGTCCCCGCACCGCAAGCGTGATTCGCTTCAGAGGGGTATAGTAGTACCGTACCTCGGCCCGGTATTTCAGGAAATCGTCCAGGGACTTTTCGACTCCCTTCGAAATATCAACAGCCGCTGACGAATAGAGTCCCTTCTTGGGACGGACAAAGGAGTCGGTGGAATTGTAAGTCAAGGAAGGACTTATAACGAGAAAACTTCTTGGTTCATATTGCTCTTCCTCTCCTGCAGGAATGGGACTGTCATCTGCCCGATACTGTTCCCGGTGTTCATATTGAAAGCCAAGCTGAGCGGACATTTGTCTCAGTTTTAAAAATCTTCGACTAAAAAGAAGAGCTGCTCCATAGCTTTTACTCCCGAAATCCTGATTCAGTTCCTCCCTGTCTTCGGTATAGAGATTCAGGGTGCTTGATATGGTCGATCCAAGCAGCCTCGGTTCTGTGATTCCAATTTCTCCGCGGTACCCAATCCCACTGAACTCACCGCTGATCCAACCATCCAGGTTTCGGCCGAAAAGATTCCGGTCCCCCAGACGTGAGTGCAGGAAGAATTCTCTTGCCGAATCGTATCCAAGTCCGAATTGAAAATAATAAGGTTTTTTCTCCTCCACCGTGACCAGCATGTCAATCTCATCGGCTTTTTCCTTGAGCCCGAGCAGTTTCACTTTCACTGCATCCAACGTGTTTACCCCCCGGAAGTTCTTGTTTGATGCAGTCGCATCCTTCAGAGAAAAATGTTCACCTGTCTTGACGTTTACTTCATTACGAAGAATTTTCTCACGCGTCCGGAAATTGCCGGCAAAAAGGATTTCTCCCATCTTCACATAGGGACCTTCTTCCACGGTAAAAACAATTGTCGCCTTCGACTCGTTATCGCCAAGAATGGCCTTCCCCGTGACCATGGCATGGGGGAACCCTTTTTCCGAAATCATGGCGGACAGCTTGTTTTCACCGCTCTGCAGCATGTGTTGCCGAAAGGGCTCGCCCTCTTTTAAGGCAATCGCCCCACGAGTCTCGGCTTCCGAAAACACTGTGAGCCCGGGAAAGGAGACGGCTGCGACCTTGGTTTTTGCTCCTTCTTTTATCTTCAAGATAAGGGTAGCAAAGCGGATCCCCGCCTCTTTAACCTCCCGCCATTTTACTTCATCTTCAATGAGAGGGTGCATATAGCCATGCTTTAAATATAAGATCTTGACAGCCTTCTTATCCTCTTCGAGAACCTTTGGAAAAAATTCTCCGTCAGCCAAAAATCCGGGAGTTCTGGTAAGCAACTGCTTTTTTATCATCTCTTCCGAGACAGCCTCGTTCCCCGTGATAATGACATCCTCCACAACAGAGCGGGGACCTTCATCGATGACGATGCGGATATTTCGCGTCGATTCGGCCGAGCCTTTCTTTTTCCTTTTGTCCTCTTCAGCAGATACGCGAACTTTAAGATAGCCCGCTTTTCGGTATCGGTCTTTGATATTCCTGATGCTTCTTCGCAGGCCAAGGCCTCCAATATTTCCTTTTTCAATGAGGCTGAGGTCTTTTTTCAGGGTACGATTCCAGAATTTGTCATTTCCCGAATATGCAATATGATACTCCGGTCCTTCCCGCACCGTGATTCGTATGATTGCCTCACTGGATCGGGGGTCTTTCCGCACATCAGAGGTAACTTCAACATCGGCAAAACCTTTCTGGCGATAAATAGCTGTCAGGTTTTTCACGTCCTTATCCAGCTCTTTCTGAATAAACCGCCCGGCACCGCCGAAAAGAAGGGCCGCATGCAATGTCTTAAGCCGCATCTTGAGGCGCCCGCCGGAGAAGGATCGATTTCCTTTGATTTCCACT
>CAMYJP010000161.1 GCA_947258675.1 uncultured Desulfobulbaceae bacterium
CTTTCAGGTGGTCCAAGCAGTGTCTATGACCAGGATGCTCCAAAAAGCGATCCTGCAGTATTGCGTCTCGATATTCCGGTTTTAGGTATCTGCTATGGTGCCCAGTTGATGACCATGCAATTGGGGGGTAGGGTGGAACGCGCTGAAAAAAGAGAGTTTGGCAAGGCGGACCTTGAGGCTTTATATACTGCTGGACTTTTTGCGGGTATGGATGCTTCTCCTGCAATGCATCAGGTTTGGATGAGCCATGGTGACCGAATCGAAGAATTACCCGACGGATTTACCGTGTCTGGTCGTAGTGCACATTCACCAAATGGGGCTATACGGCATAAAGAGAAACCACTGGTTGGTGTACAATTTCATCCGGAAGTTTCTCATACCCTCATCGGTACCGATGTATTAAGAAATTTTATATTCGGTCTCTGTAATTGCCAACCATTATGGACTATGCAGTCATTTATTGACAGCACGGTTGATTCTATTAAGAAAAAAGTCGGAAACGGCAAGGTCATCTGCGCCCTTTCCGGCGGTGTAGATTCATCGGTAACTGCTGCCCTTATCCACAGGGCGGTAGGAGATCAGCTGACCTGTATTTTTGTGGACAATGGCCTGCTGCGAACAAGAGAATCGGAAACTGTTCTATGTTTCTTTGAAGAAAAAACCGGACTTCATGTTATTGCTATTGATGCAGTTGAATACTTTCTTAAAGAACTAAATGGGATTATCGACCCTGAAGAAAAACGGAAGCGAATAGGCTTTGGCTTTATAAAGATTTTTGAAGAAGAAGCTAAAAAAGTTGGAGATGCCCAATATCTTGGTCAGGGAACTCTTTATCCGGATGTTATTGAAAGCGTATCTACCAAAGGACCTTCAGCTGTAATTAAATCACATCATAACGTCGGTGGACTGCCCGAGGTCATGAAGCTCTCCTTACTTGAACCTCTGCGTGAGCTGTTTAAAGACGAAGTAAGACTAGTCGGCCTTGAACTAGGATTGCCGGTGGAGGCTATAAACCGTCAACCATTTCCCGGGCCGGGCCTGGCGATCCGAATCTTGGGTGAAGTCACAGAAGAGAGGCTTGCTATAATCAGGCAGGCAGACGTGATTGTCCTTGATGAGATGAAAAAGGCGGGTCTTTATACTAAAGTATGGCAATCTTTTGCTGTACTCCTGCCCATCCAGACAGTTGGAGTGATGGGTGATGAACGGACATATGAAAATGTTGTTGCTGTTCGCTGTGTGGACAGCAAGGATGCAATGACCGCCGACTGGACAATACTTCCATATGATCTTCTTGGGAGGATCTCGAACCGTATAATTAACGAAGTACGAGGCGTTAATCGAGTTGTTTACGACATATCTTCAAAACCGCCAAGCACTATTGAGTGGGAGTGATTGGGATTGAAGTATGAAGATTGAAAATTGAAGATTGGAGTGGAGGTTGATTTACAACTAAAGCTTTTTTCCTCAAAGCTTATTTTAATTTTCCGCACAGGGAATACAAACTTTTTTATCCCCAACCTTTCTGGTTCTTGGCTCCATTACCTTTTCACCGCAGGTTTCGCACCTGAAGCTGGGATAAATTTGCGCCCTTTGCGGTAAAGTTCCTGTAGTATGCCTAATTTCAAAAAGCTCGTTATCGTCAGCACCAAGTATCAATTGCATTTTCCGGGCTTTTCTAGCTTGCACTACTCTCATTACTTTTTCAGACCGTTCACCTTTGCTGAATCTTTCCCACATGACTGATTCTTCTTTACTTTCAGCCTCTGCAAGTGGTGGTTCCCAGACAACAGCAATTCGTATTGATTTACCAGACGGCCTGGCAAGAAATGTATATACCTGCTTGCCGTAATCCTTGAATATGAGGTTACCCTTGCCAAAGGTGCAGCCGGCCATTGCCTGTATCGCATCAACAGCACAGGAATTATTTTCTACGACCGCCACCAGCTCTTCATCCTCTGCCCTTTTGCCCATTTCTTTCAGAGCCAGGGCAGTTACCCGGTATCCAACTGCCAGGCCAGGGCAGGCATGTCCGTGAAAAGAAACCACATCATCAAAAGTCAATTTCATCAAAAGAACACCCCGTAACCTAAATATTTCTCATCCTTAAGTTTTAAAAATTTTTATACTGTTTTAGTAACGTATAATATTACCCTTGGTATTGAAGTGCAAGGAGTGTGCAATCATCGTGAGGTAGTGAGGGAGCACAAAAACTCGCGACATCTTCTAAGAGTAATTGAATCATTTCGCGTGGTTGTTTTTCATGAAGTCTCGGATTAGCTCCAAAAAATGAGTCGATATTGTAATTATTGTATCCAGTTTCATCTTTCTTTACTGCGGTCCGTTCCTTTCTGGCTTCCAGTATACCATCCGTAATTAAAAGCAATGTGTCGCCTGGCTCTATTTGTATCTCTTTATCTTCCCATTCTAAGGAGCTAAGGATGCCGATTGGCGGACCACTCGCATTTACTACCCGTTCGATTAATTGCCTGGAGATACGTATGCAATCATTATGACCAGCGTTTGCGCAAAGAGCTTTTCCATCCTTTAAATTGAGGATCAGGAAGCACATAGTGCAGTACATTCCTCTTTGTGAACGTTTGGCAAAATTACTATTAATTCTCTTGAGGACTTCCGCGGGACTGTCGATCTGCTGAGCAAGGATTCGGAATTCAGCCAGGATTTGAGCCATAGTCAAAGCTGCCGGGACGCCTTTACCACTCACATCACCAATAAGCAGGCCAACGCGATCTTCTGAAGGTGTTACGAAGTCATAAAAATCACCGCCGACAATTTTAGCAGGTTGTGTTGCACCAAAAACCCTAAAACGGGGATCACTTGTACGCCATTGTTTTACCAAAAAGCCCTGCTGAATGGTCCAGGCATGTTGTACCTCTTGATCCATTCGTTGTTTTTCGAGAATCTGCTTATGCATTCTGGCATTCTCCAGTGCCAACCCTGCACTGTTGCCTATTGCAGTTAACAACAGCATATGATCGTGGGTATAGTGATGACCAGCACGGTCACTATCGATATACAGAATACCCATAATGCCGGATTTACCACGTATGGGAGCACATAAAATAGAGCGAAGTTTAAGTGCTACGATACTTTCAGCAGCACTGAACTCTGAAGCACCGTCAAAATCTTGATAAATTACACTCTCTCCATCTAATAATACGCGCCGAAAAACACTACTGCTTATGCTGATTTCCCCATTTTCAACGTGACGTATCGATCCATCCTCAATCATATGTATGCTTCTGCACACCTGGCAAGGAAGCAACTCATCAACTGATTGGCCGGCGAATAAAATTGTGCCTCGCTGAGCATCGATGGCTTTCATGGTAGTTTCTAGGATTTGATCGATCAGGCTGCAGGGCTCGTAGTTTGTTGCAATAGTGTTTATTACAGAATAGACGGCACTTAGCAGTTGATCTGGCTTTCCGGGCTCGGATTTATCAACTTCTCCGGTAAATTGATCAACAATAGTTTGGTTGAATAGAGTTTGCTCAAAAGTCTTGTTGTCATTCTCAGACACATCGTCTGTCTCAAATAAAAAAACAGTATGCCCTACTCGTATCTCATCACCATCTTTCAACCTGCCTTCGAGCAAATTACTGCCATTTATAAAGCTACCATTTGTGGTACCTAAGTCTTTCCAGTAGTATTGACCGTTTTTTTCAAAAATTTGCAAATGATATCTTGATACACTTAGATCATCTATCATGATGTCACAATCTACCGCTCTGCCTAAAGTTATTGATTTTCTGATGGCATGGCGCTCAGGATGAACTGGTTTGTTTTTTTCTTGGAGATACCCTTTTAGCACAAATAATCCTCTGATATCCAGGGTTGGGAGTTGGGACACTTATTTCTCATTAAATGCATTGATTGGTAATTGACTATCTTTTATGCATTAGAGAGACAGAGACTTTGTTCGGTAAGTTGTCAAATATTAAAGCACATCATTATTATGAACGTTTTTTCTGATAAAGTCTCCCTGTTCTTTAAATGTTTTGAAAGCCACATTAATTTGTTTATGATGCGCGTCCCATCATACTACTATCTTTAAATTTCACCTAATCTGTAAAAAATACCTCCAAGTCTTTTTTATTTAATTGCATCTTGTTTCAAGATCACAATACCCCAAATTATTCATTTTATTGGATATACTGCCTTGTAAATTCCCGGGTCAGAAGAATTATTAATTCTTATCATAGGAAACACTACCCTAACTGAACCAATTATCGGAAGCACCGAAGTTCTTTATTTTTTTTGAATATTGCCTGGATTACACAACAGAGATGTTACCACTTTTTCTGTTTTTGTGTATGCTTTTTGCGACTACAGACGCCTGACAACATCAAGCAGCAACTTATACTTTTTCAGATCAAAAAAGCAAGTATAGGATTTTATCCTTCTTTTTCCAGTCCCTTTCTATGTTTTTACATTGTTGGGCTGTTCTTCCGTTCTTTGAATTAGCCTGGCCATGCCTATAATTCTTCTCAGATTTCCTAGCGTAAACTGTCGCCTAAAAACTCCACTTAAGCGGAAAGTTTCCGGGAAAATGTACAAAAAAACCGGAATAACAGCAAACAACATCATTCTTTATAACCACTAAAAGCACAATAACATCCTGAAAAGAAAATAAAAGTTAAAAAAATGAAAGAAACTGTATCAAATGGCTTTTTTTTTGCATAAATTTGTGGAGGAGAAAGTGACAGACAGTATTTATATCTGATACCTGCCTGTCAATTTAGATAGGAGATAAGAGAGGGGATACATGAAAAAGCTGTTGTACCTGACAGTTTTTGTACTATTGTGCCTGCCCGCCAATGCTGGGGCCGGAACAATGACAAAACATCATAATTATAATAGCACCATTGCGCTCGAGACCAATGCTCCTCTGGATGGTTTTTACGTGCCGTCTCATATTGACACTGGCAAAAATCTGTCCATGGTTACGATGTTTAATGAAATAGCAGGGCCCGATCGCAACTTAGGAATTTCATCTGCTGAGTTTTCCAAACTCAGTTACTCTGTAACAACGAATAGTCAAGGGGTTTCACCGGTTCCGGAACCATCAACCATGTTGCTTTTGGGAACCGGCTTAGTTGGATTAGCTGCTATTGGCATGAGACGAAAGATTTAGAAAAAAAACATTTTTAAATGAAGGCAATGCCAACCGGTGTTGCCTTTGCCTTGTGAACTCCTGATCTGCTATCCAAACTGATAGAGAAATTATAAAGGGCGGACTCAGAATCCTGATTCCGAATCTGCCCTTTTCAATGACATTTCTATTTTTATTTTCTTTGATATAGTGGCTGTCCTGAATAATTTTCATTATATGGAATAGCCTCTTGATTATCAAATTTCTGCAGTAGATTATAAAGTATTAAATTACTTTTGGGTTAT
>CAMYJP010000162.1 GCA_947258675.1 uncultured Desulfobulbaceae bacterium
CACTGGTCAGGACCTCTGGAAGCGATACTCCGAAAAAAAACTCGGTAAACGATATCCCATTGAGGCAACCTACAAAGATAAAAAAATCGGCAAATTCTGGGTAGAACTTCTATAACGCATTTCATTTCCTAAAATCACCAAGTTCTTCTGTTCGTCTAAATATTTTTACTGCTACAATTCAGCCTGGCCTTAAACCGTGATATGTATTTAAATGAGGTTAGGCATAAGAAAACTTTCCTTATTCTGAAATTTCCTGCTTTTCATCCATTATTTAAAATATTGTTTGCTAAGCCTTTTAACGGAAAAAAATGATATCAAATATGAAATGGCACACCGCCTTTATTACCTTTCTTGTTCTTATTGCTAATTCAGCCTGGGCTGATAGTTTTAACAATCTTTTAGAACAGGCGGAACATGGAGCTGTACAATCTCAACTAAGTGTCGGTAAAGCCTATCTTAATGGTCTAGGTGTATCTCGAGACACTAAAAAAGCCTTCTATTGGTACCAGAAAGCTGCTGACCAGGGAAACCCTGCTGCTCAGACACGATTAGGCTGGATGTTTGAAAACGGCAAAGGTGTGACTCGGGATTACAAAAAGGCATACGAATGGTATAAAAAAGCTGCGGAACAAGGGTACGCGCAAGGACAAAGACCGCTGGGTGTCTTATATGAACTTGGAAAAGGTGTTAAAAAAGACTCTGCTAAAGCAGCATACTGGTACAAAAAAGCAGCCGAACAAGGGATTGCCAGAGCCCAGGTTAATCTTGGCATTTTATATGAAACAGGATTAGGTGTTGAAAAAGACTACGAGCAGGCGCTTTACTGGTATAGAGAATCAATCAAACGAAACTATGCAAGAGGACAGACACAACTTGGCAGAATGTATGAGTATGGGCATGGTGTTGAAAAGGATCTTAAACAAGCTAAATTCTGGTATGAAAAGGCTGCCGCTCAAAACTATTCCAAGGCCAAGTTTTTTCTCGTAAATCTTAAAAGCAAAACCCAAAAATCTTCTGAAATTGCAACCAGTAAAACTGATGGGGATAATAAAAAACTGAATGAAGAATTTCTGGATTATTCAGGCAGGTCAGAATACACCAAAGAAATTACAAATTTACTCCTTGAACAGGAAAAGCCCTTAAAACATTATTTAGCTGCGGCTGAAAAGGGGAATGTTGATGCCCAGAGCGAACTTGGATTAAAATACTTTAAAGGGGTTGGCGTTGAAAAAGATTTAACAAAGGCTGCTTATTGGTTTAACAAAGCTGCGGAACAGGGTGATCTTTCCTCACAAAACAACCTCGGCCTTATGTATATTAACGGGCTTGGCGTTGAAAAAAATCCAACTGTAGCTGCCAAGTGGCTACAAAAAGCTGCAAAGCAGGGAGATTCTGCCGCAGAAAATAATCTGGCTATCATGTATATCAATGGAACAGGAGTTGATAAAGACACTAATAAGGCCTTGGAGTTGTTGAAAAGAGCTGCTGGAAAAGGACATAAGGATGCCCAGTATAATCTGGCATCAATGTATTACAAAGATCCAAGTCTTAATAATGACTATAAGATCATTGTAGAGTTGTTGAAGAAATCGGCTCTGCAGGGCCATGTGGACGCTCAATACGATCTTGCCTCAATGTTCTACAATGGGCACGGCGTTAAGAAAGACCTGGAAAACTCTGTTTTCTGGTTAAAAAAGGCAGCCGATCAAGGAGATGATGAAGCAAGCTCTACTTTAAGGATGGTACAAAATGAGCTTGAGGATGCAAGGAAGGCCAGTGCAAAGGTTGACACTGCCCAACCTACCAGCACAGATAATACGCTTAACCCTGCTGATGCAGTACCTTCTGCATCACACCTGAATTCCGCTGCTGATCACTTTTATAATGGAAATAAATATGCACAGGATGAAAAGTATGATCTTGCTATAAATGAATATAAAAAGGCAATTGAACTTGACCCGGATAATGCCAATACCTACGAAAATCTGGCCATAGTCTACACCCAGTCAGGTGAAAACGAAAAAGCGGTTCAAACCATGCAGATCGCCATTCAGAAAGATCCAGAAGATGCCTTGAAACACGCAACTCTAGGAACCATTTATCATGCAAATCAAGATTCAAAAAATGCCTTGAATCAATACATAAAATCCGTCAACCTTAATCCTGGTATCGGCTGGATTTACAACAACATAGCTTTTATTTATCTGCAAAAGCAACAGTATAACATTGCCAGGCAAAGCGCGAAACAGGCAGAAGTTTTCGGTTATCCAGACAATGACCTTCTTGCTGAACTTCAAAAAAGAGGTCCGCAAAATGATAGTCCTGAAGGATTGACAGCCAAAACGGAAAAACATATCAGGCAAATTGTTGTCGCAACAAGGAAAGAGGCGGAAAAGACACTGAAACTTTTGCAGGCCGGCGAAGATTTTTCACAAACAGCATCTCAAAAATCCTTGGCCCCTCATTATCGAAACGGGGGATACATAGGTCTTCTTAAAGACCAACAAATGAATGCAGAGATAGAAGCTATTCTTAAGAACCTTCCACCATTTATCCCCAGCCCGATAATTAAAACCGCAGAAGGCTTTCATATCTTTCAGACCTTTATAGTTGGCCAAACCCTATTAAAAGATCAATAATCAGGCCACATTGTTTTCCGCCAAAATTTGAAGTGGTTCTAAACAATCCACCCTTCAGGGTGTTTTTCTTTGCACCTGAAACTCGTTGTTCTTAATTGCTTGAAAACAGGTAAAAGCCTTGTAATTTAATTTCAAAATACTCTATAACTTGTCTTACTTCCTGGTATACGTGAATTAAAAATCGTTTTCAAACTTGTATATTTTTCTTTCAATTTGAAAGATTTTCTCATATGTATATGGTAACAATTTCAAGAAGCTCTGAATTATCCTGGTTTAAACCAGAACTTTAACTCAACTGAGGAGGCCTGCCATGGCCCGTGTATTCCATAGTAACTCAGCAACCGATAAAACTATCCGGGCAATCGACAGGAAGCGGGAACAGGAAAGAATGTATATGCTTTCCGCAGTATTTAAAAATGCGGACGAACTGGCGACCAAGCTTGTCCAACGTTTGCTCGATCATAATATCATTGAAACCACTTCTGATCAGGCCCTTCGCGAGGTTTTTACAGACCTTCTGCGCAAGCTGTCCAATATGGAAGAATTCGATATTCAGTTTAAAATTGCTCCCCTTAGAAATATTACCACCGATCCGAATTTTATCAGCTTATATATAACCCAATATATAATTGAAGATCTACTGAACCACCCTAAAGTCCAAGATGTTTTTGGTGCTGATTTGGATGTATATAAATCTGTCGACTCTGTTTTTTCTGACTTAAGACCCCAGTAACCTGCCCTTTTGTTCCGATATTCTATCTTGGCAGTTTGATTCTGTGTTTTTCTTTCTTCTCTTTTTATAAATATTAAAGGCCTTTCTTATTGATTCCGACTTCTGACTTCTAGCATCCCATAGCTTTCTGCGGAGTAGTTTTTCCTGTCAATGCAAAAAAAACAAAAAACCCCGACACATCCTGATGCTATACCCTCTATGGTATATGCTGACCAGCGAGGGAATATAAAAGACTTTCCAGACATGAAGATGGCATGCAGAAGCGGCAATTGGATCGGTCTGCCCGATAAGAAAGATCTGATACCATTGCCGGAAGGTAGTGATCTGTTCGCTTTACCAGATAGACTGCCGATCGGAATTAACCCCGACAACGGTAAATCTCATATAATTGATTGCGACCCGGAAGGCTCCTGCCCATACTGCGATATATACTGCCGCTTATGAGACCAGGAAAGATGCGACCAACCTGCCTCTTTTTGCCTATACTTCAGTAGGTTGGCACAAGGACAAATTCTGGGTAACAGGATTCCGCAGTGATAATGATCGCAGGCAGGATGGTGATCAGTTCAACCTGAAAATAATTCGTTCAAGAACATTAAAGAAGCTTAAACAATACAAACACAATCGACTTGTTCAGCACTTAGGCAAATGTTGCCTAACATACGGCTGTCCTGCCGCCAGGAATTTTTTCATGGACCGCTGGGAGGCCCCCTTGCCATCTTCACCTGTATGCAACGCCAACTGCGTTGGATGCATATCACTGCAGCCATCAGGGTGCTGTCCTGCGACCCAGGACCGGATTACATTTATTCCTAAACCGGCTGAAATAGCTGAAATTGCAATCCCTCACCTAAATAAAGCTTCCAAGCCCATTGTCAGTTTTGGTCAGGGATGTGAAGGCGAACCACTATTACAAGGTAAAATACTGGAAAAGGCCATAGCAACGATCCGTTCCAGAACAGTAAAGGGTACCATTAATTTGAACAGTAATTCCAGCTTACCTGGGGTAGTTGAAAAGCTTGCTCATGCTGGACTTGACAGTATACGAGTAAGCCTGAACAGTGCCAGGCCGGAGTATTATCTGCGATATTATAGACCAAAAGGGTTTTCGTTGGGGAATGTTCTTGAATCTATTGCGGTTATGAAAAAACATAATCGTTTTGTTTCCCTTAACTATTTTATTCTTCCTGGTTTTACTGATGATCCTCAGGAATTTGATGCCTTGTGCGTTTTGATACACACCTGCAACCCTGATCTTATCCAACTTAGAAATCTTAACATGGATCAGGATTGGTATTATAATACTGTATTGCATAAACCCGAATCCAAACCTCTTGGCATGCGTAATTGGCTTAAAGAACTTAAAAAATTGTTTCCTTCTCTGCGATTCGGGTATTTCAACCCATTTCTACACTGATAGTAATTTTTATCCATATTCAAGCAGAAAGAACCCGATCCAGCAAAAATGGTTGACCTTTCGACAATTTTTCCCTAGAATCCTAAAAAGGAATGATTCTCAAAGGATATATGCTGATATATAAAGGAAGGAGAAGAGAACTTGGAAAAACTTGAAAAAACTATGCGGCTCACTAATCAACGCCAGGTAATCCTTGAGGAACTAAGGAAGGTAAAGACCCACCCAACAGCAGGTGAATTATACGATATGGTACGAAAAAGACTTCCCAGAATTGGCCTGGGTACTGTCTACCGAAACCTGGAGTTGCTGGCTGACACCGGAATAATCAAAAAGCTCGAAGTTGGGGGTGAACAAAAAAGATTTGATGGGGAGGCAAACCCACACTACCATATCCGCTGTGATAAATGTAGCCGGGTTGATGATATTCACATTCCTCTTCTCAAAGATCTAGACGGCAAGGCTTCCAGTTGCTGTAGCTATAAAATATTAGGGCATCATATCGAGTTTACCGGAATTTGTGACTCATGCAGCGAGGCTGTGCAATAAAAGACAACATTTTGTCAGAAGAATTGTAAAAAGAGTTACAAATCCGACCAATCCTACCCTGCGGAACACCTGTAGACTTCCCAAAAACCACTATCTTTCGCTCCCAACATTCATTCGTATGGGAACATTACTAGGGCAGATCAACTAGTTACCATCCGGAAATTGCCTTTTCGGAGTCTCGTTGCCGAATGGGCAACAATTTATTGTTACCATTCGCAAGAAAAGCGTCTCCGGATGGATACTAACTAAATTGCACTTTACAGAATCGTCTTTTGCCAATTTTAATGAGAATTTCTTCGGTCGGTGAAATCTTATGATCGGTGTCCACCACTTTGACACCATCCAATGAAACTGCCTGTTGCTTAATCAATCGACGCGCTTCCGAGGTAGAAGATACCAGGTCGGTATCCATGAGGAGACGGGGAAGCCAGATATCCTCCTGATCAGATGATAGGTATTTCATGGGGATATCCTCTGGAAGGCCATGATGTTTAAATACTTTTTCAAAATTTGATTCAGCCTTTTCAGCAGCTTCAAGGTTATGGAATCTGGCAGTTAACTCTCTAGCCAGTTTCTTTTTAACTTCTTTAGGATGTATAAGCCCATTTTCCATGTCTAGGCTCAGAGTTTCGATTTCGTCAGCACGGAGATCGCTCAGTAAATCGTAGTAACGAAACATCAGCGTGTCGCTCATGGAAAGCACCTTTCCGTAAATATCATCGGCGGACTCATGAATTCCAATATAGTTACCAAGTGATTTGCTCATCTTTTCCACGCCATCGAGCCCCTCAAGCAGGGGCATTGTCAATACGACCTGGGGGGATTGGCCTGCGGAACGCTGCAAGTCACGTCCCATGAGCAGATTAAACAGTTGATCTGTTCCGCCCAGTTCCACATCTGAATGGAGTGCCACAGAATCATATCCCTGAATGAGGGGATAGAGAAATTCATGGATACTGATAGGCTTTTCATTTTCAAATCTGACCTTGAAATCTTCCCGTTCAAGCATTCGGGCAACGGTCAACTGTGATGCTAGCTTAATAAAATCATAGGAAGAGAGTTTTCCCAGCCATTCACTGTTAAAAACTACCTTTGTCCTGCCTGGATCGAGTATTTTAAAAATCTGTGCTTTGTAGGTTTCTGCGTTATTCTTAACATCTTCTTCAGTAAGTGGTTTTCTTGTCTCCGACTTACCGGTAGGGTCTCCGATCATACCGGTGAAATCACCGATAAGAAAATTGATCTCATGCCCTAAGTCCTGAAAATGTTTCATCTTTTGAATCAGAACAGTGTGACCGAGATGCAAGTCAGGAGCCGTTGGGTCAAACCCTGCCTTAATTTTTAGAGGAACACCGGTTTCCTGGGATTTTACCAGTTTTTTTCGTAAATCTTCCCTGGAAATGACATCCACTGTTCCCCGTTCGATAATTGCCAGCTGTTCATCTATTGAATATTGCATATCTTTAACCTGACAACTGTATTTCTATTTAGTTTCCATCCGGAAACGGCTTTTTTTAGCAAATTCTGCGTCAATCTTCGTAATTGCTTGTGCGACGTACTTAAGTACGACTCCGCACAATTGATTGATTTCCTTGACTTTACTAAAAACTGCTCGTTCCTGAATTGGAAACAACTAGTTCCAACATCCGGAACAAAAACAGTTTCCGGATGATAACTATTTAATGTCCGTCTGGAAACTATTGTTTCCTTTCTGCAGGGATCGGGGGTTTGGAATCAACGGCCAGAAACTAATCACACGATATCAAACAATTATGCTGGTACCTGATCCCCGGTACCAAGTCCCTGAGACCTCCACCGGAAATTGGGACTTTGGGGATGGATACTATTTAGCATATTCTACCGACCTGGTTTCCCTTATAACCGTCACACGAATCTGGCCTGGGTATGTCAGTTGCTCCTCAACCTTATCCGCAATATTTCGGCTCATAACTGCTGCATCCGTATCTGAAATATCACTGCTGTCTACTACGATTCTGAGATCGCGACCAGCCTGGATCGCGTACGATTTCTCGACTCCTTTGAAATCATTGGCAATTTTCTCAAGTTCCTCAAGCCGCTTTACGTATGTCTCAAGCATTTCCTTCCTCGCGCCCGGGCGAGCACCGGAAAGCGCATCAGCAGATTGTACCAGAATATCCAAAACACTTTCGGGTAACACCTCTTCATGATGAGCGGCAATGGCATGCGTAACTGCAGTGGATTCACCATATTTTTTGGCCAGATCCGCCCCGATACTGGCATGTGATCCTTCCACTTCATGATCAACGGCTTTGCCAAGATCATGCAGTAAACCGGCTCGCCGAGCCTGTTTAGCATCAATACCCAACTCATTGGCCATGATACCGCAGAGAAAGGCTACTTCAACGGAGTGCTGCAGGACATTCTGACCATAACTTGTTCTATATTTAAGACGCCCAAGAAGTTTAATAACTTCCACATGGACACCATGGACACCAACATCAAAAGTTACCTGTTCTCCAGCTTCCCGCATTGTAACTTCAAGTTCCTTGGCAACCTTGGCAACGACTTCCTCAATTCTGGCAGGATGAATTCTTCCATCATTGATCAATTGCTCCAGGGACTGCCGTGCAACTTCCCGCCTAACCGGATTAAAACCGGAAAGAATTACCGCTTCAGGCGTATCATCAATAATTATATCTATTCCGGTAGCTGATTCCAGAGTCCTTATATTTCTTCCTTCCCGGCCAATAATACGTCCCTTCATTTCATCACTTGGCAGAGGCACGACAGACACTGTCCTTTCGGCAACATAATCTCCAGCATAGCGGGAAATGGCAAGAGCCAGAATATTTTTTCCCTTCTTGTCGGCCTGCATTTTCATTTCATTTTCAATACGGACGAGCCGTTTGCCGGCTTCCATCCTGGCCTCACTTTCAATGCTTTCCATAAGCATTTTCTTTGCTTCTTCTCTTGTAATCCCGGCGATCTTCTCCAGTTTGAACCGCTGCTCTTCGATCAATATGTCAGCTTTTTTGTTCTTCTCAGCAAGGGTATTTTCCTGGTGAACAAATGATTTCTCTCTTTGCAGAAGATCTGTTTCCCTTTTATCAAGAAGATCAATTTTTCTTTCTATAGTTTCCAGTTTTTGACGAAATCGCTTTTCCTCGGAAACGACTTCAGCCATGCGGGACTTTAGTTCCTTATCAAGCTCCTGCTTTTGCTGTATTGCTTCATCTTTAATTTGCAGTGAAGCCTCTTTCTTAACCTGCTCTGCTTCAAGAATTGCATTCTCAAGTATCTGTTTTCCTTGTGCTTCTATGTTTTTTTGATGTGATTCAGCAATGCTTTTACGGATAAAATAACCAACTGCAATTCCTATCAAAACTCCCAGCATCAAATAAACGGGCAAATGTTCTTTAATTCCTAATATATCCATGGAGTCCTTCCCTCCTTTCCTGTATGTATTCCTAAGATCAATTTTGGCAGCGTTTTTCTAGGGAATACCACGCACCCGATTCAGCAGAACAACTCGCTGAAAACCGTATGCGTTAAGTTATTTTAAAAGGGAGTAAAAGAAATGGAAAAGAATGGATATGAAGGCGGGAAAAAATGATGCGACTGATTTGTCATCTGCTACAGACAGCAACACTGCTAAAAAACATTAATCTGTTTGATGCAAATCAATTATATTATGCAACAAAATATATTCACCATTGTATGCGCCAATTAATCCCCAATTTTACCGCTCCATACGGAAGATTGCCCTTGAACCCTGATCCTTATTAGGTCATATTCATCGGGTGGCAGTCTTTATCTCATTTAAAATATTGCTTTTCTCAATACAATATACAATTGCAATATTTGAACCTGACACAATTCAGGAATTAGTTCTTTTTTAGGCTCTTCCCGCCATACCAAAATCTTTAAATCTCCCCGATCTAATGGTTGCACCAAGTAAGTGGAAAATTTCCATTTCCAGCCTCTGGTGTTTTATATAAAGCACCCTGTTTTTTTTTTGGAAAAAACAGAGATGCGTTGCAAGCAAAAAAAGAAGCCCCCCGGCCTACCGTGCCAACAGATTACAAGAACCTAACTGATGTTAGGTGGGCAAAACTCATACCCCCTTCTAAGGAATTTCGCAGGTGCGAATTCACTTTCCAGAGGAAGAGGAGGCACCCTTTTTATAAGAGATTGGCTCAATGCGCTATTGATCACCAACAGGCCAGGGGAACTCATCTTTATAACGACAGAAAAAAAATCAATTTCTCTTGCCTACAGAATATCATTATCGGCCTTTCCAGTCAAACAGTTAAACCCTTAGACCAGCAAAGGTTACAAAAAACACACTCCCTTTACATTCCTGCTTCTTTTTTCGCGGGAATGGAGTGCTCAATTTTTTGGGTCACCCGATTGACAAATTGATCGGTTTCGAGCTTATATTGCTCAAAATCTCTTTTTAATCTCACATACTTGCCAGCCATATTCAAACTGGTAAGGACTGCAATTTTATTTGTCGGCAGCATGGTCCTAGCAGTATTGGAATGGCCTTCTATCTGAGACTTCACAAGATTTAGTATCTCCCTGACATCCTCTTCCGGTGCATCAGTGTATAAGGGATACTCTTGACCCAGCAGTTCGAATTTAACCAGTCGTTCCAAAAAAACACCTTCCCCCGGAGAAACAGAACTGAGCCGCCTCATAGAAGGCTATCTGTTACGCCTAAGGCTGAATTGGTTAATTAGCTATTCAACCCCCAAGGAAAAAGTTTGTTCCGATGTCACGGCAGATTCATTACGCGGCCGTTTTTTTTTCGAAACAGATGACTTGCCTGATGGTGACCCAAGGGAGCTCTCCCACTCCTCAATTTTATCAATTAACCCGGTAACCCTGTCATGCATTACGCTTTTATCACTCTGCAAATTCCCTAAAAGATTCTGTTTTTCCTTATTTTCTTTTTCTAAGGTATCATACTGGCTTTGCAGTGTTTCATACTCTTTTTTTAACTCATTGTAGTTTCCAATCAGCTTTTCAATATACACTTCCAACCGGCCTAGCTTCTCTTCCTGCGCCATAACTATTTTCGACTCCTTTGTTTCAACGGTATAATTTTCATTTTCTCCTCCCATAAAAGGAAGCGAACCCTGTGCATTCATAACTACCCCAAAACATTTTTATTTTAACATTTCACCGCAGTTGGAACCTCTCCGAACTGCGATTACAACGTACATCAAATCATAATCGGCCAACAAAGACAAATCAAGCTGTTTATATCAGATACGAACATAGCTCCAACTCATTGGCTGCCCATTTCTGTAAGGCATATATCCATGAAAAATCCTCGGATCCTGATCAAATACCATAGGCAAAAAATTGCGATCGCCTTTCCACATTGGAAGTTCATGTAACCTATTTATGGGATACCAGTCTAACACACCTTCTTCATTTTCAATATTCGGCGTCCCCCTGAAGCTCTCAATCCTGAATATAAAACCAAGCCAATCTTCGTTATTGGCTCCAAAACCAGTCCAGTTGATAGTCCCCCTCATTAGTACCTTACCGCACTCTATCCCTGCCTCCTCCCATACTTCACGCTTCAAACAGGAAAGAACATCCTCATTGGAATGCATCTTGCCGCCAAGACCATTATATTTATTCATATGTACATCATTTTGCCTGGTGATCCGGTGGATAAGTAGAGTTTCTTTCTTATCAGACGAAAGAATATATCCAAGTGTGCCGATAATGGGTTTATACATTTTACCGTACCTTAACGTTAATCGTATATATAAAATTTTCGTATGCAGACTATAATCAAACTAAAGCAAGAAAAAGTCATTTTTTTGGCCTCTTTTCGGTCTTATTTTCAACAGACCTGTTTAGAAGTAACAACTTTCTGAGCAAAAACTATTTATATTGCTGTTGTTTGGTATTTTTTTTATCGATCAGACTGAGGCCCCTAGGGATTAATCTATGGCATTTTTTTTGCTGGACACCCTTACATGCTGTAAGAATATTTTTTAATAATTAATATGTTACTTGGACTCCAAGGAATGCACAAATAAGGAATACTATTTCCGTATGGATTTTTTTAAAAAATACCGTCTAGTTACTCTTTTAGCCTGTACAGTCCTCGCTGCTGCATCAGCAAGCTTCTTTACCATGTTTCACATGGAAAAAACCTTACTTCATGAAAAGTTAGCAGATGAAGGAAAACTTCTTTCACAACTCCTGAAATCTGTTCCATATAGAGACACACCCCTATCGGGAATGTTGTCAAAATATCTTCAGGCTGTCCCGGGAATAAAAGAATATTCAAACTTCTGCTACATCATTGTCAAAGACAAAACCGGACTGGAAGTATCAAAATTAGTTAAGCCCGGAACGGTGCTGCCAATTTCAGAAACTGTTACTCCATCTTTAAAACCTTTAAAACTCACAGTTAAAGAACCCGGGACAGGACAACGCATAAAAGAATACCATGTGCCGATTTTTGCTGATGAATCTCTTGCAGGCACCGTAATTTTAGGCCTTGCAGAACCGGTCGGTATTTTAAAACCATCTTCTCATAAATATTACTTGATTCTGCTATCGATCCCTTTGCTGCTCGGAATTGTCTTATTACTGCTCTATAGATCGGAAATCAAGGGAATAAGGGTTTTACGATCACAGCTTGAAGAAATTAAACCTGATGAAAACGATGAACAAAATGTAACGCTGGATGTTTCAGGCAATAAAGAAATAGCCGGCCTTACCCTGGACCTTAAAATTCTTCTAGATAGCTTCCTCAAGCGAATTCGAAAGCTTGAAGAAACACATATCAATTTACTCACAGCCGATAAAGTATACAGTTATAAGAAAACGAGGCTTGAGGCAATTCTTGAAAAAATGCCTGACGGCATTCTGGTAATCGATGATACCAGCATGGCAACATATGTTAACAGCGCGACTGAAACTCTTTTAGGAATAGACCGCGAAACAATTCTTGCAAAAAAATTTCAGGAATGGAGCGATGAGAAGATCTCAACATTCCTGACTCGATATCAAGGACATAATGGCAGGCTTTACAGGGCCGAAGGTATTGAAATCAACCCGTCCCATACCCCTGAAAAAACAATATCCATGGATGCCTTCCCACTGGTAACCCAAGGCAGCGAACAAGCACCACAGGGGACGCTTATCATATGCCGTGATGTTACATCCCATGCATTAGCCAGACAGGCGCGTGGCGATTTTGTCGCTCATGTTGCCCATGAGCTTAAATCACCCCTTACCGTACTCAGCATGTACAGTGAAATGCTGCTTGGTGAAGACGGCAAATCAGAAGATTTCAGAATTGAGGCTGTCAACATAGTACATGATGAAGTGGAACGTTTGCATATGCTGATCAACAGTCTTCTCAGTATTTCAAAAATAGAAATGGGCAGCATTGCCATTGACCGCAGTCGCGTAAAACTTATTGACCTGCTTGAAGATGCTTTTGCGACTGTTTCTAGAAGCGGCAAGAATAACGACTTAAACTTCAAGCTCGAACTGCCCGATGAACTCAGCTCTGTTTTCATTGATAAGGACATGGTCAGAGTTTCCATAAATAATCTCCTGACTAATGCGATAAAATATAATCGCCCCGGCGGATCCGTTAGCCTTACTGCAGAAGAAACAGATGAATCCGTTTTTATAAGGGTTGAAGATACCGGATTCGGCATCCCTCCGGAATCACTCGATAAAGTGTTTGAAAAATTCTATCGAGTCGATAACGAAAACACAAGAGAGCAATCCGGACATGGCCTTGGCCTGACTCTTGCCAAAAACATCATTGATCTTCACCACGGAAAACTCACAGTTGAAAGCACATTGGACAAAGGAACCACCTTCACCATTCTTTTCAATAAGAAAGACGGCCTGATAAGGGAAGGTATTTAATAATAAAGAATGATAGACAATAACTACTCGAAAACTATAAACGACAATTCTTCCGGACAAATAAATGCTTGAAATAATCAAAACCCGCATCGGAGTTATTACCTATCTGGCGCCCATTGGTCTGTTCAGTGATGAAGATGACTTAAATACTCTCAAGGGCACTATTGATTCATGCATAGATTCCCATGAATCCCACCTTGTAATAGACCTTGCCAAGGTTCCGACCATCACAGGGGCCGGTTTGGAGCTTATGCTTGATATCCAGGATCAACTCAGCCGCAGGGGCGGAGAATTGAAGGTTGTGAATGCAAACGGCATGCTGAAAGATATCTTTCTCATTACCGGATTCGACAATTACGTTGCCGTCATCACCACTGCAAGCGATTTATAACATGAGTGCTATTCCAAAACCCATATCAATGAA
>CAMYJP010000163.1 GCA_947258675.1 uncultured Desulfobulbaceae bacterium
AGCCACAACATCCTTAAGTAAACAGGTACCAACTCCGCACTTTATGCAGCCTATTTCATATTTATCAAGGATTTCTCCAATTAATGGATACTCATTGATTATATCCTTGATCTCTTTGTCTCCCAATCCGTTATGAAGTTGCATGAATTGAAGCCTGACATCTTTTAAGTAAATGAACTTTCTGACTTGGTTCATCTGATTGATTTAGTGTTTTTAAAATGAATTGTGGCCCTTGTTGTTGTCTGGCGTGAGAAGTCAGTAGTCAGTAGTCAGAATTCAGAATTCAGAATAACTGATTGTGTTGACTTTTCTTGGATTCTGACTTCTGGATTCTGGATACTACATTAAAACGCTTCGAGGAATTATATAATTTGCAATTAGTTTCGGTCTGTTAAGCCAACTCCGAAAGTTGAGTCCTATAACCTTTACATCATAATATACTGAAGAGAAGTATAGGCAAGATACATTGCCAGTAGAACGCCACCGTGCCATCTCTGAAATTTACCATGCCGACTCAAATAAATAAAAAATCGAAAGGTATAGAGAATGAGCAACATTGCCGGGAAATGAAAATGCATGAAATTTACCGGGACAGCCAGAGGGGTGGCAGTCGCTGCTGCACCGATTACAAATAAGCAATTCAGGACATCTGCACCAACCACATTACCGACAACAATATCCGGATAATTTCTGCGGATAGCCTTTATGCCCGTTGCAAGTTCCGGCAAAGAGGTGCCAAAAGCAACCAGAGTTACCGCCACCACATCTTGCGGCACACCAATCCGTATTGCACTCTCAGCAGCAGATAACACCATCAACCGGGCACCAATGACAACAAGAAACAACCCTCCTGCAAAAAGAAATAAAGACTTCATCAAAGAGTATGGGATAAAACTTTCGGTCTCATCAGGAGATGCTCCCATACTTTTCTGGGTCCAAAGATAGGCAAGATAAAGATATCCAACCAGCAGGATCAGAAACAATATACCAACCCACCTGTTCAATACTGTCAGACCGCTTTCAGCTTTCGGAACAATCAAGGCGATAAGTACCAAAAGAGTTGCAGCTCCTACCTGAACCCACCCTGTACGATTAAGAACATAACTATTCGTACCCATTGGTTTTAGTAGACAAACCAATCCGAAAATTAATCCGGTGTCACAGATAATGGAACCGACCCCATTGCCAAGAGCCAGCCCGGGGTTGCCTGTCCAGGCTGCGAGCACTGAAACAAAAGCTTCCGGAGTTGTTGTTCCGAGCGATAAAATTGTTGCCCCAACAAAAATCATGGGCACTTTTAATCTGGCAGCAATGTGGAGTATGCCGTCGATAAGTGCATCTGCACCTTTTGATAGGGCAATAAAAGAGATTAATATAATCAACATAAGCATGTATGCTGATAGCCCATGAACTAAGTCGATCATGGCCTCTTCATTCACCATGTAATATATGGCATCATTAATCATTTCCAATCCTCAACAGTCGAGCCTGGCCTTTATAATTCATGAACATTTTTGCAAGACATTATTCTGCTATTGAAATGCTCTAATTATTTTATGATAAAAGATTCAGAAGCTTGGTTGAACACCAAACAGTTTCAGAGCGAAAGATGACTTTCAAACGGAAAGGGCATTATCCATTTCCGCTGAAAGTTTTTCTTGAATTTGAGATTTAAAAAACCTAGCAGCGAAGCCCAGTTCAGCTTTCACCTCTACCCGATTGTCTGAAATTTCTAATTTTCCTTTTGCAGGACCTTCAAAAGTACAGATAAACCCATTCCATTTCATCTGCAGCCCCAGAGATTGACCGGCAGCTGAAATATTTGGTTTTAAGCGAATTTTTGCTTCTTCACGACCAATGGAATGTTCTTTTTTTATTTTTATTTGAGCCATAATGTATCGCAGCACACTTTATAACTGAATGCGTCCAATGCAAATTTTCATTTTCCTTTCTTCACTTTTAATTGCCAAAGGGGATTATAGTTCTTTCTCGAAAAATTCATTCATTTTGTCCCGGATAGCATCCCGCACCAGCCGATATTCTTTCATATTGTGTTCATCCGGAATACTGCTATGCGGTGGATCAGCAAAACCCATATGTACCCGCTTGACACCACCGAAAAATACCGGGCATTTTTCATTTGCATCATCACATAAGGTAATAACATAATCAAAATCCTCATCTCCATATTTACTTAAATGATCAGATGTCTCCAGGCTGATATCAACACCGATCTCTGCCAAGACCATAATTGCCAGTGGGCTGACTCCTTTGGGATCGGTGCCGGCAGAATACGCAACTATTTTACCTGCAAAGTCATGATTGACAAGACCAGCCGCCATCTGGCTGCGACTGGCATTACCTGTACAGAGAAACAATACCTTTTTAACCATTTATTATTTAATCCCTTTCAATCATGGCCCGCATCATGTCACCCGTATTTTCCGCGTGATTGGCAATAGCTCCGATGCGCTCTGCCAGGCCTATCATATGCATGACTACGATAGGGTCTGATACTTTCGAAAAAATATCAAACTTTAAGCTGTCTTCCAATTTATCCGCTTCATGCTCGCATTTATGAAGGTTTCTTATAATATCCTTAACAATCTTCTGCTGGCGGGCGGTATAATTGTCAAAATAAACTCTTGCCTCTTTCACCATGACGCTTACTTCCTCAATTGGCGTAATAACAGCGTCAACCAAAGAAAAAAAGCCTTTTATCAGTTCTTCCGGTAGAACTGTGTCCGGCCGGTACGATATCCAGTTCAGACAATCTTCCACACAGTCAAGGACTTTATCCTGCTCTTGGATGTACATAAAGAGCTGGAATTTATCCACCTGCATTTTTGATCTTTTGGATATAATTTTTCGAATATTTATTTTAATTTCATCGGCTTCACTTTCAAGTCGATCGACTTCCCGAAGGTATTCAGTAAAATTTTCACATTGACTGGAAAAAAAGCATTCTATTGACTGCTGAAAAGCCCAAGCACATTCCTTCACTTTTTCCGCATGCTCCTGGAAAGCATCAAAAGGCAGCGGTGCATTTCGTGAAAAACCTGTAAAGCGCATGTCGATCTCCTAATATTGACTAATTCATTAATTTGAGTTCTCAGGTTTCTTACCAGCTGATGAATATTCTTTTTCAGTCCCAAGATTATCTTTAAAAATATCCAGAAGATTCTGGGTATGAGCGGTTATCTTCTCACAGTTTGCAAGCAGTCCATAGTAGAGAATGCTTAAGCGCGTCTTTGATTCTTTGCTTTGTATGCGATTAATTTGATTTTTATTAAAACCAAGCAGGAAATCATTCATCCTGCGGCGTTGACTTTCAATATAGTTGTAATCCACTTTTTTATTTTTTAACAACATGATAGCGGTGTTCTCCAGAAGTCTGCTGACCGCTATCCTAATCTGCGTTAGCTCTTCTTTCTGAGGTTCCAGCAGGCCGCTATGATAATTAATAACATGCGCATAAGACCGCATAACAATATCTCTGTGGCTTTCGGCTATTTCCTGCAGGGCTGCAACTGTTCTCGAATATTGGCGGGTGTACTCAACATCTCCCCTCTCCAGCAGATACAGGGTCTTAAAAATATTTGCTATGATAATATTCGCCATCCGTTGTATTTTTTTTGTCCGATTTGTTGCCTCTCTCAATCGATATCTGTCTTCCTTAAAAACAGCGTCAAAACAAATACGCAGTGTAGTGCTGACCTCATTTAAAAAATATCCAGTCTGTTCGAAAGAAGTGTGCACGGCAAAATCCGGCACGATACCATCTTTGATGTTCAAATTCTTAATAAACTCATCTTCTTCCTCCTGCTTTGCATGATAATGAAAACTTTTCCATATCACGAAGCCAACCAAAACAATTAATCCAATAATGCCGTATACTTTCAGAAAATAGAGTATCACCGCAAAAAGCGCTGATACAGTAAAAGCAATGAGCGCCGTACAAAACCAGCCCCCGATAACGGCCAGTACCCCTGTTACTCTGTATACCGCACTCTCCCTTCCCCAGGCCTGATCGGCAAGAGATGTCCCCATGGCAACCATGAATGTGACGTAAGTCGTTGATAGAGGCAATTTCATGGAAGTAGCATAAGACACAACCGCGCTGGCAACAATCAAGTTAACCGACGCTCTCAAAAGATCAAAGGCAGGCTCTGTTCCATCAGAAACCGCTACAGGTTTATAAGATGATGGATCAAGGCGGTAGCTGATTCTTCTTCTGAAAGTTGCGGGCATAAGTGCACGGAACTGGTCAAATATGATGGTAACCATACCCACAACGCCACGGGATAAGGCGGAAGATCCAAATCGTTCCGATCCTTCTTCCTGCCGGCTAAGGTCCACTGATGTTTTTGTCACAGAGCGCGCTTTCCTGGAAACCCAAAGAGTAATAATCATTATGCCGCCGGCAGCAAGCAAAAGAAAAGTACTGGATTGAATTTTATTCTGCAGGGCTTCCATGGACATATTCAATGGATCAGCACTGGCCGCAGCAACTTTATATGCTTCCATTCCGGCCAGAGGAACTCCGATAAAGTTGACGAGATCGTTTGCCGCAAAAGCCATTGCCAAGGCAAATGTCCCTATTAAGACAACAGGTTTTAAAATATTAATTCTGGTAAACAAGGCAATGGCCTGAAATATCAATCCAAAAAAAATAAAATTGATTGCAAGGATGCCCATGGTATTGTTCTTTATCCACGTCACAGTTTCCGGCGAAAGAAAAGAGGTGCCTTTTGCGCCCTTGATTAGAATAAAATAGATAATTATGGAAAGGGAGATGCCTCCCCAAATCCCTCCGTATCGCTTCAGTTTCGGCATATAGTCAAAGGTAAAAACAAGCCGCGATAACACTTGAGCTATTGCACCGCAGAAAAAAGATATAACAACCGATAAGAGAATACCGGATATAATCGCCAGCGCTTTTGCGGTGTTTATATAATTGACAATCTCTTCGAAGCCGTTGCCTAATGCATATATTTTTATTAACGATACAGCAACAGCGGCTCCCAACAATTCAAAAACTATGGATACTGTTGTTGAAGTGGGCAAACCAAAAGTATTGAAGAGATCAAGGAGCAGCACATCTGTAAGCATGACAGCCAGAAAAATTGTAATGAGCTCAGGCATAAGAAAGAGCTGAGGCTGGAAAATACCTTTTCGGGCAACTTCCATCATTCCGCTTGAAAACGTAACACCTGCCAGCATTCCCAAACTGGCTATGATCATTAACACGTGATACGGGGCCACTTTGGATCCAATGGAGGAGTTCAAAAAATTAACTGCATCATTGCTGACGCCAACGACAAGGTCAAAGATCGCCAGGCCAACCAGGACAATGATTATTGCAAAATAGATATCCATCAAACACTCCAGTGTCGGCAGTTCTATCCATCAAACACTCCAGTGTCGGCAGTTCGTATTGAAAAAGACTTCCCACTATTACATAGAAATTATATTTGGTAAAGTTCAGTAACAATTTTCAGACAGAAAACTGACTCAAGAAAAAATATTGAACTTTATCCGACAAACTGTTCGAATTTTTGTTAAAACATAAGTATCGTTCTGTACTAAACTTTTAAGGCTAATTGACGAAACATTTTAAAACTCTTTAATTATTAAGAAGTTAGGATACAGGTCAAAACAAATTATTAGATGTTTACTATACATTTGTGCTGAGAGCCCATAATTCTATTCAAGGGAAATATATATGAAAATTCGAAAAGCCGTCTTTCCTGTTGCCGGACTTGGTACCCGTTTTTTACCAGCCACAAAGGCCATGCCTAAAGAAATGTTACCCGTAGTTGATAAGCCTATAATTCAATATGCTGTTGAAGAAGCACTCTCCTCTGGAATTGAAGAAATTATTTTTGTAACCGGTAAAGGTAAGGGTGCCCTGGAGGACCATTTCGACCGCTCGCATCATATGGAACATACCCTGCGAGAACGGGGGAAAATTGAAATGTTGGAGCAGATAAAGGCTCTAGTTCCGGATTCCGGTACCATTATCTACACTCGACAGGACCAACCATTAGGTTTGGGACATGCCATTTGGTGCGCGCGAAATATAGTTGGAGACGAACCCTTTGCCGTACTGCTGGCTGACGACATGATCCAGTCAAATGTTCCAGCCTTAGCCCAGATGGTCAAAGAGTTTGACCGTCTGCGCGCATCAGTAGTAGCAGTAGTAGAAGTGAATAAAAATGAAACCTCCAGGTATGGAATAATTGATGTAGAAGAAAATATAAATGGTCTTGCCCGGTTAAAAGGTCTTGTGGAAAAACCAAAACCAAAGGACGCTCCTTCAAATCTGGCAATCATCGGCCGTTATATACTTACCCCAAGAATCTTTGATTTCCTGGAGCGAAAAGAAGTAGGAGCAGGCAACGAAATTCAACTGACCGATGCCATGTCCCTTCTCCTGAAAGAACAACCGATTTTCGGCTACCGATTCAAAGGGAAGCGATTTGACTGTGGTGACAAGGCAGGCTATCAGATGGCAAATCTTGCCTTTGCCATGGATTGGCCTGAGCTGAAAAAGAAACTTATGCCTTTCCTAAAGGATATGGTCAAAAAAGGATAAGTAAAAAGAAATACCCTGCGCATTAAGAATCACCCCAATTATAAGGTAAAATCTCAAGAGGTCTTTTTAGTATAAAAAAGTATAGTGCTCAACTTTCCGCCGGGGAGATATCTCCTGAAAGAACCTGATGCACCGCACCTTGCGCATCACGAATATGATACTGACCATAGTCATCAATTCCAAGCGCCTCCCCTGTAACAACGTTACCTGCAGGGTCAAGCCAGCTAAGAATTTTTTCCTTCAAAGCATCCCGTGTCCGCCATTTTTCCAGAATTTTTTCAAATTTTCCCTGTTCCAGCAGAACTATATTTGTTTCCAGATTGACGAGTATTGCTTCAAAAAGAGATTCCTTAGCATATTTTTTTCCAGAATATGCCTGCAACGAAGTTGCTTTATTGCGCAGAACATTAGGAAAATCTACTTCAGGAATTGATACATTTATGCCAACTCCTAATACAACCAGAGTGTCCCGACTTAGTTGATCCCCTCTGACAGGACCGGTTTCACAAAGGATCCCACCAATTTTTTTTCCATCAAGCAGCAGGTCATTGGGCCATTTTATCCCTGGCACCAATTGATACTCACTTTCAATTACTTCACAAACAGCCACTCCTGCGGCCAGGGTAATTTTGGGTAAATCGGCAGCAATAAGTTTCGGAAAAAGAATCAAAGAAAAGTAAAGCCCGGTACCGGGGGGGGAATACCATTCCCTGTTTAACCGGCCACGCCCGCTAGTCTGTGTCTCAGCTACAATTACAGTGCCAGCCGCTGCCCCATTCGTACCAAGTTCTAAGGCAAGCAAATTGGTTGACTCTGTCTCCTCAACCCTGATTATTTTGCGAATTTCCATTGGGGGTATTCAAATAGTATGGATAATGGTCGGTTAAAAATTTGGAGCTCATTAATTGAATAAAATCCAATTATATCAGAAAAGACTAAAGAACAAAACAGTCGGAGCAAATATCAAGAGAAGAGGTTTACTGGGGATGCAACGGAGGGTATCAGGAAAACCGCATTACAAAATAATACGCTGTCCATCCAAGGAAGGATCACAGGTGAAGGCATATCCTACAGGAGCTGAAATCAGCCCCTGTAGGATAATCATAAAAAGCTTAGAAAGGTTTATACGCCTCTCTTGTCTTCGTCTTTTGCTCGCTCTGGCAGAGCGTACATAGTGCTGCTGCCGGAAGACCAGAACATCAGTTTGCTTTCCCTGACCAGTTCATTAGCAATGTTTTTGATTGTCCGTGGTTTTATTGATGCATCATCCTTAAACCACTTATGCATATCTTTGAGATACAGTGCCGGTTTTTTTGCCTTGGTCATCTGCGCGATAATTGTTGCTTTTATTTCTTCCTTATCAGCCATTTACTTACTCCTTGGTAATAAAAGGGTTTATTTTATATGGCTTGTGAACTTAAATTGAGTGGATGTTCTCCAGGTATCATAGGCCAGACGGTAGTCATCGATGCTCTTATCCGTAAACGGAATCTCGCATTTCTCAAAGAATTTCTCCCAGCCGATCCTTTCAGCCCATTCGCCTACACGCTCATACTTATTGGCATCCTTGGCATACACTTCAAGGATATTTTTTACTGCAGCTACTGTTTCCGGCCAACGCGGTGGAGTGTTGGGCAGAAATGGGATAACCATTTTGGAGAATTTCGGCATGGACCTGGCATTAGATATTTTACCACCAACCAGGATTGCGATACCGTCACCTTCCGGATCTGCCAGTGGCATAGAAGGACACATGGTATAGCAGTTACCGCAGAACATGCAGCGATCAACGTTTACGGTTACGCTTTTCACTTCTTCCCCGGCGGTGTTAATACCCTTCGCCGGCTTGACAGCACCCAGCGGGCACGAAGCAATTGCCAGCGGCAACTCACATACTGATGTAATTGTGTCATGGTCAATGAGCGGTGGCTTACGATGGACGCCAAGGATGGCGATATCGGAGCAGTGTACCGCGCCGCACATGTTCAGGCAGCATGCCAGAGCAATTCGAACCTGAGCCGGTAGCTGCATGCTCGTGAAGTGCTCGAACAGTTCATCCATGACCGCCTTGACCGGACCGGACGCGTCGGTTGCCGGTGTATGACAATGTACCCAACCCTGAGTATGGACGATATTGGTAACACCGGCACCGGTGCCGCCCACCGGCAGCATTCCGTGGGCATTACAGGCATCAACCAACGGCTGTACCTTGTCAGCGGAATCGACCATAAATTCTACATTGTTCCTGGTTGTAAACCGCAGGATTCCATCACAATGCTGGTCAGCAATGTCACACATATCACTGATCAATGAAGTACTGATCAAACGTGCGGAAGCGCAGCGTACTGTGTAGCATTCGGCCCCGGTTTCACTGACATGCTTCAAAACACCGGGTTGTGTGATCTCATGGTACAGCCACTTGCCTTTGTTTTCCTTGATTACCTCAGGATAAAACTGTGCATAATGTGGCGGACCAATATCTGTTATTCTATCTTTCATCGGATTTGCAGGATCAAAGCCCATAATAAAACCTCCTTATATCTATTTACGACTCATTACGTCATTAGTTCTCATTAATAGCCCAGGCAGGATTACATGGGGTGTCTTTTCCTGAACTCTGCAAGACTACGCTCAAATCCACCCTCTACTTCCTCGTCTTTCCAGAAAACGTATGGATTGGAGCGCGGCTCTTTCACATGCTGTGGTAACGGATCAACTTCCATAATTTTAAGGAAGGTCGGTAACCCGATTCGCTGCATTGACTCACCGATACGCTCACGGTTCTTGCCTTCTTCCATCCACCAATCCCAGGCCTTTTCGAGCAATTCCTTGTATTCCTCGAACTCATTTTCCACGTCCATCTTGATAAAGGGTACAATCAAGGTGGCAAGCTGAGCACCGTCGAGGATAGGAGCCTTGGCACCGATGAGCACTGAAGCACCCTGGTCTACGCCCGGACGAAGAGCGCGCGGCATGACATTAAGGCAGTGCATGCAGCGGGTACATTCAGAATTGTCGATTTTCAGTTCATCACCTTCCATCCACATACAGTTTGTCGGACACAGGTCAAGAACCTCAGTTTTAATGTCAAATGGCCCCCAGTCGCGGCCGGAATGAGAACCGCCGTTAGCCGGATACTCGCCACTCATGTATGCTTTGACAGCTGCCTGATCAATACGGATATTATCTCGCCAGGTGCCGATAATGGCCATGTCGGAACGGGCAATGGCGGCAACGCAGTCATTGGGGCAGCCGGAGAACTTAGTTTTGAACTTATACGGGAAGGCCGGCCTGTGCAATTCATCCTGATAAGTCATGGTGATATTATGGCAAGCCTCAGCTGTATCATAACATGCCCATTCGCAACGAGCTTGACCAAGACAACAGGAAGGAGTACGCAGGTTTCCGCCGGATCCACCGAGGTCAACACCGACATCATGGGTCAGTTCATAAAAAATCTCTTCCAATTCCTCGGTAAAAGTACCGAGCAGTACCAGGTCACCGGTGGAGCCGTGCATATTGGTCATGCCGCTGCCGCGTCTTTCCCAGATATCCATGATCTGTCGTAAAACTTTTGTATTGTAAA
>CAMYJP010000164.1 GCA_947258675.1 uncultured Desulfobulbaceae bacterium
TTTCTCCAGGTCGGCAACTATCTCCTGGTCCAGTTTGGTCATCCTGGCCTCGGTATACCTCATGGCCGCGGCAGAATCACCATCCATGGAACCGAAGTTCCCCTGTCCATCGACCAAAGGGTAGCGCATGGCAAAGTCCTGCGCCATTCTTACAATGGTGTCATATGCTGCGGTATCGCCATGGGGGTGATATTTACCAATGACATCACCGACAATACGCGCGGATTTGATATATGGACGGTTATAGGTGTTGCCCAGCTCCCGCATGGCAAAAAGGGCACGTCGATGCACAGGCTTCAACCCGTCCCGTACATCTGGTAGAGCTCGGCCTACAATTACCGACATCGCGTAATCAAGGTATGATTTACGCAGCTCCTTTTCTATAGCAATAGTGGGAACCGAATCCTGGGGCATGTTATTTTCAGTTGTGTCAGTCATGTGAATATTTCCTGTTTATTGCTTTTCTGGTCTTAGAGTGAACCTACAAATCCAGCCCTTAACCAGTGCAACACACGAGTTTTTTAAATCCTAATTATATATCAAGTTCGGAAACTTCCAGGGCGTGATTTTGGATGAACTCACGCCTTGGCTCAACCTTGTCACCCATCAGTGTGGTGAACATCTCGTCAGCCGATTCCGCATCATCAATGCTCACCTGGAGCAGGGTCCTGTTTTCTGGGTTCATGGTCGTATCCCAGAGCTGTTCAGGGTTCATTTCACCAAGACCTTTATATCGCTGCAGGTGGCTGCCCTTAAACGTTTCCTCGCGAACCATTCGAACAAGGTCGTGCCAGTTGTCAACCGCTATTTCACGATCACTGCCACTCGCGGAAACCCTGGTAAGAATAAATTTTTGACCCAGGAACGATTTAATCTCTGGATAAATGTCTAAAGCCTGGCGATATTCTGCAACGAGGGGGATGTTGGGCCCCAAAACAGTCATCACATGGGTCTGCCCGCGAAACGCCAAATCGACCTCATAACAGGAGGGCCGCCAGCGACACGAACGGATATTGCCAATAACAGGTCCTAACGGTTCAATATCCTGCAGAAGATTCTTCAAGAAAGATTCATCCTGGAACTGATCTGCCGAAGCAACCCCGTGCTCCAGGAGAAAAATGGTCATTTTTTCCAGGATGTCCAGGCGTTCAAGATGAGTGCAAATCCGCTCAAAATAGGAAAGTTTTTTCAAAACTGTGACCATTTCTTCGCCAGCAACCTCAACCCCGCTCTCCGTTTTGAAGCTCAAAATTTGCTGCGCCTGGTTATAGAGGTGGTCACCCAGGGCATCGTCATCGATGAAATAGGTCTCTTTTTTTCCTTTACCAATCCGGTAAAGGGGAGGTTGCCCAATATACACATGTCCTTTTTCCACCAGGGGCAACATTTGCCTGTAGAAAAATGTCAGCAGCAGGGTTCGGATATGCGCTCCGTCAACATCAGCATCTGTCATAATGATGACTTTGTGGTAGCGAAGCTTTTCCAGGTCAAACTCCTCCCTGCCTATACCTGTTCCAAGGGATGCGATAAGCTGTTTTATCTCTTCACTGCCGAGGATTTTGTCAAAACGGGCCTTTTCCACATTCATGATCTTGCCGCGCAAAGGTAAAATAGCTTGAACACTTCGGTCCCGCCCTTGTTTCGCACTACCTCCGGCCGAGTCACCCTCAACAATGAAAATTTCTCTTTCTTTTGGGTCCTTGCTTTGGCACTCTGCCAGCTTCCCTGCCATCAGGACCGACAGCCCGTCTTTTTTGCGGGACAAATCCCTGGCCTTTCTGGCGGCATCCCTGGCCCGTGCAGCCTCGACCGCTTTGCTTAATATTCTTTTTGCAACCGCAGGATTTTGTTCAAGGTAAATTCCCAGTTTTTCGTTACACAAGGATTCAACAATAGACCTCACCTCGCTGTTGCCAAGCTTGGTCTTTGTCTGTCCCTCGAACTGAGGGTTGGGCACCCGAACGGAAATAACACAAGTGAGGCCCTCCCGCACGTCATCGCCCCCCATCTTCTCTTTGAGGTTTTTGGGGACAATATCATCACTGGCATACCGATTAATACACTTGGTCAGGGCCGCCTTAAAACCAAAGACGTGCGTTCCCCCCTCTCTGGTGTTGATGTTGTTGACATAGGAAAACAACCGCTCGGTATATCCGTCATAGTACTGGAAACATACCTCAACCTGAACATCGTCCCTCTCGCCGGAAATAAAAACCGGCTCCGGGTGGATTGCTGTCCGGTTGCGGTTGAGGTACTCGATATAGGAACTTACCCCGCCGTCGTACTTGAAATCATCTTCTTCTCCGCTTCGCTCATCCTTTAAGAAGATGCGGACCCCTCGGTTGAGAAAAGCAAGTTCCCGCAAACGGTTGGTGACTCTTTCATAATTAAAAACTGTTGTTTCGGTAAATATTGATGCATCCGGCTTAAACGTGATAGTGGTTCCGGTTTTTTCGCTCTTCCCCATCTCCTCCAAATCACTTGTACGGGAGCCAAAAGCATAGGTCTGCCGATATACTTTACCATTTCGCCTCACAAGGGCTGTTGCCTCCTGGCTCAAACCGTTAACCACCGATACCCCAACACCGTGGAGACCACCAGAGACCTTATAGCTTGAGTGATCAAACTTGCCCCCGGCATGCAGGGTGGTCATTACCAGCTCCAGAGCTGACATGTTTTCCGATGGATGCATATCCACCGGAATGCCCCGTCCGTTATCTTCAACAGATACAGAGTTGTCCGGGTGAATAAGAACGCTGATTTTGTCGCAGTGCCCGGCAAGAGATTCATCAATGGAGTTGTCTACAACTTCATAAATCAGGTGATGAAGGCCTTCTCCCGCTGTATTTCCAATATACATGGAGGGGCGTTTTCTAACAGCCTCAAGCCCGTCAAGAACCTTTATCTGTTCCGCCCCATATGATGTGTTTTTTTCGTCGCTCACTTTGTATTTACGCCTTTAAATTTGTTAATAAAAATATCGTTGGCCTTGCGAAATATTTATAATTTCATAGGCATAACTATGCTTAAAAAACCCTCATCATCATCAGACATTATGAGACAGGGACTTTCACCGGAACTTATATATGCCTTTACAGTGTTTCCCTCCATAACCTGAAGTGCATCAATAAAATACCGGCAGTTAAACCCCAGTGACAGGGGTTCTCCAGAATAAACAACTTCAAACTCGTCCTTGGCGCTGCCGAAATCAGCATTCTGCGAATGAAGCACCATGTGATTTTTTTTCAATTCAATTTTTACTGCTTTGAACATGTCCTCTGTAAACAAGTTTATACGTTTGAGCGCTTCAAGAAACCGTAACCTGTCAATTTCTACTACATTGTCCCTCGATATTACCTTGAGTATGCTTTCGAAATCGGGAAATTCCCCTTGCATTAAACGAATTATTAATAAAGAATCTTCGCTTTGTATAACTGCTTGCTTTTTCTCGATACCAAATTGAAATATATCTTTATCTTCACAAAATTTTCTTATTTCCTGAATACCCCTCCTTGGGATGAGGGTAATGGGGTTAAAAAGAAGTTTGTCTGTTTTTTTGTCCACTTCTTTGCTCATTATTGTCAGCCGATGTCCGTCTGATGTAATGAACTTAAGATAATAATTTTCCCCTTCTTTATATTTTTGGAAAAGCGCGGACGTCAGGCTGTACATGTTCTCTTTATCCTGGGCGACTGAAAAAATTGTTTTATCTATAAGATCAGAAAAAACAGCCGCCTCTACTTTTACCATGTTCTTTTCGTCGTATTCTGGAAAATGGGGGAATTCGTCACTAACCATACCCGCCAATTTGTATTGGCTTGATCCTGCAGTTATATCAACCCAGTTCTGTTCTTTTTCTTGAAACGTGATTACCGGGGAATTAGATTCCCTTGCCAATTCAAACAATTTTTTTGCGGGCAGGGTCAAAACTCCTTTTTCTAATACCTCGGCCGGAACTGTTTGTTTTAGACCTATTTCAAGGTCTGTTCCGGTTAAAACAATCCTATCTTCTTCCACTTCAACAAGGACATTCGATAAAATAGCAAGGGTTCCTTTTTTACTCGTGATGTTCTGTTGGGCGCCAATGGCGCGAAGAAAATCTTCCCGGACTACGTTAAAATGAAAAGCCATAGTAATTATCCTTTTTTTTTAAAAAACTTATTGTTGTACTTAGAAGTGTTAGTTTGTTAGTTGTTTGGATAACCTCTTAAAATAATTGTTTTTATAAAGTTGAAAAAGGAATAAATAACTTCATAATTATTTTGGGATAAAAAAGAGGAATTTTTATACACATTTTTTTCCACAGGTCGCTAACAATTTGTGCACATATTTATCCCAAAAGACCTTTTTAAAAGATTAACAAATTTACCCGAAAACGTTTGAAAATACAAAGAAATAATAAATTTTAATTTATGGAAAAATCATATTTTATAGGGGTAGATAAATGCCTTAAACCCTTATTGAAAAAAGGGGTTGACGAAGGTGTTTTTTCTGGTGTGGCTGTGGGTATGTATAAGTATTCAGAAAAGGGAAACAGAAAACAAGTTTTATGTTATGGAAAAACGAGAAAAAATTCAGGGGCAGCACAGATAAAAGAAGCAACTTTTTTCGACTTGGCATCGTTGACCAAACCCCTGTGTACTGTTCAGATCATCCTCCATCTCTTGGAGAGAGAAAAAATTTCATGGAACACAACGCTGGGGGCAATATTTGGAACAAAAACACCCGAAATTTTAAAAAAAATACAAATCACACATCTTTTGTCGCACTCCTCAGGCCTCAAGGCATACGTGCCTTATTATCAAGTTTTTAAAGCTGCTCAGTACACGGAAAACAAAGAAAGACTGCTCGGCTTTATTTTTAACGATAATCTAATTTATTCGATTGGAAAAAAATGTGTATACAGCGACCTTGGATATATACTTCTCGGGGAAATAATCGAGAGGGTGTCTGGTGAAAAACTTAATGATTTTTTTAAAAAGGTAATTACAGGGCCGCTCGGATTGGAAAAACAGGTGATGTTCAGACCGGTTGATACGTTCGCAACAAGTGATACCGTGGAAATAGCCGCAACACAACATTGCCCATGGAGGAAACGGTTGCTGCAGGGAGAGGTAGACGATGAGCACTGTTGGCTCATGAACGGAGTGGCAGGCCATGCGGGGATGTTTGGTACTGTCAACGGAGTGTTAGATATGGCTACACATATTCTTAATCAGTGGCAGGGAAGGGAAGAAAACCCATCATATAGCAACGTTTTGCTGCAACAGGCCTTGACCAGGAAATACAGTGATCAAACCTGGTGCCAGGGGTTCGACACCCCGTCACCGAGAAATTCAAGCGGTGGAAAATATATTTCCATGGAAAGCGTAGGCCATGTTGACAAACCGGATTCACCCAACCAGGGACAATGAAAAGATAAAAATTTTTCGACCGTTATTACATGACACCTTGTTTCGGGCCATGCAGATTACATAAAAAAAGCCCCTGCCGTTTAAGCAGAGGCTTTTAAATGCTTTACAAATTTTTCTATTACCACCAGCAAATAGTTTTATCAGCATCCATAATTTTATCAACGAGTTGATCGTAATCTGGGCTGTCAACGTTGAGGTCAAAAGTATCTGCTTCTCGGTCTCTGGTAACTATCTCAACCAATTTCTTGGTCGTTTCATCTGGTTGTGAACGATATACGTTTAATACTTTCATTGGTTGTGCTCCCGAAGAATGTTTATAAGGTTCCGTAGGGGACAATTACGTCCATATCACGAAGTTTCTCTCCGATTTCTTCTGTGGTCATTGCTTCAAAATCGTTTTTGTCGCAATTTGCCTGGACGTTGGAGAACACATCACCCTCCATGTCGCGGAGCATATCAATTCGGTCCACGTTTTCTTCGTCGAGCTTATCTATTTCGACATCGACAAGGATGCCATATGAATACATATTTTCAACAGCCAGGCCAAGGCCGGT
>CAMYJP010000165.1 GCA_947258675.1 uncultured Desulfobulbaceae bacterium
CTGAATAGCAGCAGCATATACCAGCGGTTTCATTACCGAACCCATGGCCCTTTTGGCTGTGACTGCTCGATTGAAGAAATGGTTTTCAACACCACCAACCAGGGCAAGAATTTTGCCTTTTTGCATGGTCAATATCGCCCCTTGGATTTCAGGATATTTTTCAATGTCCAGGATATATTCATTAGTTTCCGTGTTAACATCTCGCACACTAACAAAGACAATGTCACCAACCTGTAACTTGGAAAATAAAACAGGAAGATCAAAAATATCCGCTTCACTCCAGCGCTGTTCTTCCCATTTCATGAGTGATGAGAGTAGTGGCATAAGCCCCTTTTCATCAATGCGTCCAGTCTTGTTAATGTGATCAAAAGCAATGGATACGGATGGTTCACCGGTATCATTTATATCCGTGATTCTGCCAAACAGAAAGGAACCTTTTTGGCTATCATGGGGGTTTTTACGAGATAAAGCTGCATACCTGCTCTGTATTTCATCCCGGTCATAACCGGTGAGTCTGACATCCAACCTGGATAGCTCTTTGCGCAGCGAGTAATAGGCTTGGTCCTGAAGATCCTTGTCAACAGTAGTGATAATCCGAATGCCCGAGGTGGACACATTTTCAATTCCATGTTGAGCCAAAGCTTCTTCAACTTCTTCGGAATTAAGGGCCTTTTTCACCATATCCATTATGGAGTTTAATGGATATTTCATTTTTCCTTTTTTAAAAGAAATCTCCGTGTTCATCTGATCCATATACTGCTGGTCAGTAATGAAACCCAACTTCTGCATCTGATGTAGAACATAACCAGTTCGGTTTTTTGCCCTGATTCTTGTAACTTCTGAATCTTCCTCACTACCTTTTGTAAATGGGTTATAATAGTTGGGACGTTTCACACTGCCGGCAATGAAAGCACATTCTAAAAGAGTGAGTTCAGAAACCGATTTGTCAAAATAATATCTGGCAGCTACTCCCAATCCATGCCCATTGCCGCTGACATAAAACTGATTAGCATAAAACTCCATTATCTTTTCTTTGGAATAATGGTATTCCAATTGCAATGCGAAGATCAGCTCTTTAAGTTTGGAGGATATTGATCTGTCCTTACGTTTGAAAAGGTTTTTAGCCGCTTGTTGAGTGATGGTACTGCCACCCTGGACAATTTTTCCGGCTTGGAGATTTGCCATTAAGGCCCGTATAATCCCATTTACATCAATGCCGGAATGAGAAAAGAATTCGTTATCCTCTGAGGCTACAATTGCATTTATAAAATCAGATGGAATATTTCTGTAAGAAACATATTGCCGGTGGGCTTTTTGGAAAAAAACACCGAGTTTGGACTGGCCATCCTGGTAAAAAACAGGGCTCTCCATAGCAAGTATATTTTCGATGTTATCCTGTTGAATCTCCTCGCCCGGGTTATAAATGATCAGCCAATAGTAAGTTGCAACACCTGCAAACGATAGCAGAACTGCTAAAGATACGCTGATATATAGTAGTTTCTTCAAAATAGACATGGGATAGTTGGCTGATTTCTTATGATGGCTATTTTTCTATTAAGATTCTGTTCTGGAACGCCGATATAAAAGAATCGGGTTGTTTATGTATAACTACTTATCTTTCCTTGTAGTTTCCATTTGTTCAAGTTTAGTCCTGCATTTTAAACTGTCAAATTTCATTTCTCCATGGTAAAAGCCTAATATTTTATTGAGTAGACTTCAAGTAAGGGGATACCTGTGTGTAAAATAAATTCATTCATGCTCCACTTATGCATTTTGCTTTCGCTGTTCCTTCTCGCCGGATGCGGTTCCAAAGGAAGGCAAGATTCCTCAAACACAGGTTTGTCAGCCAATCCATTGAGCGATTATATGTTTGTGGACATGATTCCCGTTGATTCGGAACATGCTGCAGTTCAAGACGATCTAATTGCTGATGAGATTGAAATGGAAGAGGTCCTCAGTGATGTGGAAGAAGTGCCACCTGAACCCGAAGAGACTGTGGAACTCGAACTGCAAGAACTGGAAATACTTGGCAGTTGGGAAGAAGGAATGCCGGCGGTTGAAGATGAAGCAGTGGAAGTGGAGTATGATTTTCCGATCACCATCAACAGGCAGGTTGAGTATTATTTAGATTTTTTTCAGAATAGAAATCGAGTAAATTTTGATCGTTGGTTAGCGCGCTCTGGAGCATATTTGCCCATGATCAAGGAGAAGTTAAGAAAAGCTGGGCTTCCCCAAGATCTTGCCTATCTGGCAATGATTGAAAGTGGTTTCAGCCAGACCGCCCGTTCTAGAGCCAGGGCGGTTGGGCTTTGGCAATTTATCAGCGCAACAGGCCGCAGGTATGATCTCAAAATAAACACTTATATAGATGAGCGAAGAAATCCTGTCAAATCGACAGATGCTGCAGTGGAGTATCTATCTGATCTTTACGAAGAATTTGATTCCTGGTATTTGGCGGTTGCAGGCTACAATGCAGGGGAAGGAAAAATTAGACGGGCAGTAAAAAAATATAAGACCAACAATTTCTGGGAATTAGCCCAGAGAAAGTACCTCAAGCTTGAAACCAAACGCTATGTGCCGAAATTAATAGCGGCAATTATTGTTTCTAAAAACCCAGAAAAATATGGTTTTTCTCAGATAGAATATGCCCCTCCTCTAGCGTATGATGTATTTGAGACTACAAAATGGACCTCTTTGAAGTCAGTGGCATTGGCCTGTGGAACAGAGGTAGATGAATTGAGGAAGCTTAATCGAGAATTGCTGAAACCTTTTACACCTCCGAAAAATAATTCCTACCAATTAAGAATACCTGTGGGCAAAAAAGCAGAAGTTAAACGGAATCTGCCCAGAGTGCATGCCGTTGTATCGACAAAGTATAAAACGCATGTAGTAAAGAAAGGGGAGTCGCTCAGTCGGGTGTGCAGAAAATACGGTTTGACTAAAACTATAGTATTAAAAGTCAACAATCTCCATTCTGCACGGTTGGAACCCGGCCAGAGATTGAGAGTTCCCTATAGGACGACAGATTATGAACTTCTCCCGGAAGGTGCTGTAGCTCCACATTTTATGGCAAAAGGCAATGGAGATGAAAGCTTTATTTTACATAAGGTGCGGCCCGGTGAAACTGTTTCTGGAATAGCCTCGCGCTATAATGTTCCTGCCCATCTTATTGCTGGATGGAATGACCTCAGGGATATAAGTAGAATTCGAGCCGGTCAACAGCTTGCTCTATATGTCCTTGATTCCGGTTATAAATCGTCGCAACCAAATGCAAAACGAAGCAATTCGAAATTTATGGTGAAAATTGAAGACCTTAAAGGTGAGCTCGAAGAAGGAAGGGAAATGACATACTACACAGTCCGTCGAGGTGATTCTCTGTGGACAATTTCCAGACGACACAACATTTCCATGGAAGAAATACGGATCTGGAATAATCTGGATGATAATAACATTTATCCTGGCAATAGCCTTTTATTAGTTGCCAATACCCATAATTATAAAGAAAACGAACTCCAACCTGAACCGGATACACCAACAGATGAAAAAAGAGTTTACTATAAGGTCCGCCGTGGTGACTCTTTATGGACAATAGCCAGGAAGTTCGATATCTCCGCAGAAAAAATAAGGAAGTTAAACAATTTAGATAATAATCTTATTCATCCGGGCAGCAAACTTCTTTTGGCTGACAACGCTCAAATGGAGGCTGAAAAAGTTTCTCATAGTAAACCGGTCACACCTTCTGACCCAAAAGGAGTTTACTATCGGGTTCGCCGTGGTGACTCTTTATGGACAATAGCCAGGAAGTTCAAAGTCTCTTCTGAAACAATAAGGAAGTTGAACAACTTAGACAATAATCTTATCCATCCTGGCACTAATCTCATGATTGCTAAACAAAAGGAATTAGAGGCTACAAGGGATAGTGAGACTCGCACTGTTTCAGTTATGGAAAGTAAAGGCATTTATTATCGGGTGCGTGGCGGTGACTCCTTGTGGACAATTTCCAGAAAATTCAACCTTTCCATGAAAGAAATCAGAACACTAAACAATCTCAAAAATGATGTCATTTATCCAGGCAATCGTTTACTTGTCAAATCTTCAGATCTTGATGCATAAATAGTATTCGAACAACAGGGCTGGAAAAACACTACATCCAACCAGACGAAATATCTCCTGCTGTTGAATGCAATAATTGCAGTTCATATCCGCCTTCTATCTATTATTTATTTTCAAAGTATCTCATACCGTTGTGATTACTAAATCGATTTAATCCGCTAATTCGGATAATTGAAAAACATGCATTCCTTTTAATTATCTCGTCCCAATTCCACCTTACCTCTCTTGAAAATCTTTATTTAGTCCTCTTTTATAATACAGTTTATTTATGGAATGCTTGATCCTTTATGCGGTTAGTGTGTTTATTCTCTTTTAGGGTAAAATACCCCGCTGCTTGCAGCGCACCTTGATGTCGTAGTAAGTAACACGTAGTGTGGACTTTTACGAATCCAGAATCCAGAAACCAGAATTCATAATGAAAACAGAAAAGAATGGGGACATGAAAGGTCTTTTCTTCTGAATACTGGCTCCTGGGTTCTGACTTCTGATACCCCGTGGCTTGCCGCGGGGTAGTTCATTCTCTTATAAGGGTTAAATATCCATAGCTCGAATTCTTATGCTTATATAATGGGGGTATTCCTTTCAAAGGATTATCGTGGCATAGAATTCAGTGTCGCTTATGAAAGCAGTTTGAAATTCTTCATTCAATTATTAGCAGATCAGAATATTCAATATGATGATTAAATATATAAGGGACATCCTCATGATATTGACGATATTGAAAAAAAAAGTATGATAGTCTTGATTTGTTAGCCAGCCAGAACTTCAAAGGAGGCTATTATAACTTATAATTACCGGCAGCTCTAGATTCTAGGGAATTTTATAAACTCGATTTATTAATAAGGCGATTTAATTTCTGGGTAAGAACTAAATGTCAATTCGAACTGACTATGAAAAGAAACAAAAAACGGTCCTTTCCTCTTATGCGTGTATATCTACAATAGGCCGCATAAGGCAGGAAGAGGAATGTGCAATCAGAACCCCATTTCAACGCGACCGAAATCGTATAGTTTACAGTAAGGCCTTTAGAAGACTGAAACATAAAACTCAGGTTTTTCTTTCCCCGATGGGGGATCACTACCGTACCCGTTTAACTCATACCCTGGAAGTTTCAGAGATTGCCCGGACACTTGCACGAGCTTTACGTTTGAATGAAGATATAGTGGAGGCAATTGCCCTTGGACATGACCTTGGGGAACTGGTCCCTGGCGGATTCTCCCATTACAGCCAGACCCTGCGAGTGGTCGATGTTTTAGAAAATGGAGGTACAGGACTTAATCTGACGTATGAAGTGCGGGATGGTCTCGCCAAACATTCTAAAGGGTATGGGGTCGTTATCCCATCCCAACAAAAGGATATGCCTGATACTGCGGAAGGGAGTGTTGTCCGTTACGCGGATATTATTGCCTATCTCAGCCATGATCTCGATGATGCTATTCACAGCAGTGTAATTAGAGAAGCAGATATCCCGTCAATATGCACCAAGATTCTCGGCACCAGTCATGCAAAACGTATTATGTCCATGATCAAGGGAGTGTTGGCTGCTACACTACCGGAAGAAGATAAATTGATTTTTGGTATCGATCCCTTAGTGGGAGAGGCCATGCAGGAGTTGAGGAATTTTCAGTATCATAATGTATATCGTTCGCCCCAGGTACATAACCAATTTATGAAAGCCTCCAAAATCTTGCGAGAAATTTTCTATTATTGCTTGGAGCACAGGGAATTTCTGGAAAAGAAAATGGGATCATTTGCTGTGAGTACTTCATTGGAGCGTCGTGTAGGTGATTTCATTGCAAGTATGACAGATAGATATGCATTGATGCTTTACAGGGAAATATTTGAACCTAAATCTATCGTATAATTCTTCCCCGCCCCACTTATTAAAAGTTTTTTTCCTTTTGCCGAGCGCACTTATTTAAAGGATTTATTCATGGAAGAGATTCCAAAACGAGGAAAAATTTTCAGATGGGTATATGGGAAATTGCCTTTGTTGTTCTGCATGATACTGGTTGCAACCATCATTATTTTTTATGGACGGATTAAGGATGCTCAGGATCAGTTGCTGGCTGAAAAAAAAGCTGTATCCAAAATAGAGCGGCCTCCGGTAAATGTCGTAATTCAAGAACTTAAGCCAAAC
>CAMYJP010000166.1 GCA_947258675.1 uncultured Desulfobulbaceae bacterium
TTTCCGATAATTATGGTGGGCACGGATTATTGGAAAGGACTCATAGACTGGCTGAAAGAAAAAATTCTTGCACAGGGCAATATTGATAAAAGCGATATGATGATATTTAGCCTAATGGATGATCCTGACGAAATAGTCAATTATATAAAAAAGACAGTTATTCTCTAATCTATATCCCTAAAGATTTTTACTGGTAGATATTATTTGATGTTTTTGAAAAAAATTACCCATAAATATCCCTATGCTAAGATATTCTGCATAGGGTTGATTGATAATACTCCTCAAAAGTGCACCTTAATCAGTGTTGCTAACCCTTCTATATTTCAAATTTTCCAGGGCGCTCTATCCTGTTTTTGTGATTCATGAACTACTTATTATTAAATTTTGTTAGAAAGCTATGGGGGACTTCCAATGGCGCAAATTGATGCTTTTTTTAAATTGATGCATGAACAGGGAGCTTCTGATCTCCACATGGTAGCAGGCCAACAACCTCTCTTGAGAATCAGGGGAGACATAGAAGCTATCAAATATAAAGCAATGGAGAATGATGAACTTAAGGCAATGCTTTATGAGATTTGTCCGGAAGAAAAAATAAAGGCTTTTGAGGAATCCGGCGATATTGACTTCGGCTATGAGATTCCTGGGCTTGCCAGATACAGATCTAATTTTTTTCAACAGAAATATGGTATTGGGGCAGTATTTCGTGAAATTCCAAGTGAAATCATGACATGTGAACAGCTTGGTTTACCAGCAGTAGTATCCAAACTTGCTACCTTGCCAAAAGGAATGGTACTCGTTACTGGTCCTACCGGGAGCGGGAAGTCAACTACTTTAGCAGCAGTTATCGATCAAGCCAATCAATTACGCAAGGATCATATACTCACTATCGAAGATCCTATTGAATTTGTACATAAAAGTCAGAAAAGTATCATTAATCATCGCGAAATTGGAACACATACAAAAAGTTTCGCCGCTGCCCTGCGTGGAGCATTACGTGAAGATCCTGATATTATTCTGGTTGGTGAAATGCGTGATCTTGAAACAATTGCCCTTGCTATGGAAGCGGCAATGACCGGACATCTGGTTTTTGCTACTTTACATACTTTAAATGCTTCAAAAACCGTTGATCGTATGATAGAAATATTTCCAGCCAATCAGCAGGAGCAGGTTCGTTCTACATTGGCGGATGCCTTACGCGCTGTTATATCGCAAACTTTATTTAAACGGGTCGATGTGAAAGGACGATGCGCTGCATTGGAAATTTTAATTTGCACGGCTGCAGTAAGGAATCTTATAAGGGAAGGAAAAACCTACCAACTTCCTTCGGCAATGCAGACAGGCAAGAAGTTTGGGATGCAAACGCTCGATGATGCTATCTTGGATTTGTTGAAAAAGGGGCGAATAAGCGCCGATGCTGCATATAATAATAGTGTTGAGAAAGCTAAATTCGTGCAGTTTCTAAGGCAACCGCCCATTGATTTTACTGAGGTCTAAGAAGTATACTGGTATGTAAGTGGAATGATATTTTCGAGAAAGTCTCACTTATTTTTAAAGAGATTTCGACGTCAAGAACCTTCCATTTGTCCTAAAGGAAATGGTTCCATCTTTGGGCGTTGTCAGCAAGGTGGCACCGTTTTTCTTGCAGAAATTTTCAAGTTTTTTTATCCCATTGATTTGTGCACTGTGTCGACCTGATGAAATGATGATGTAATCAGGTGAAACTGACTCAAGAAAATTTTCTGAATTCGATGTATTGCTGCCATGATGCGGGGAAAACAGCACATCGGAACTTAATGTTTTTTCCATTCTGTTTACCAATTCAACTTCACCCTTGCGGTTTGTATCTCCAGGAAATAGAAAGGCAAAAGAATTGTTTCCCTCTTTTGCATAGTGTTCTAATTTTACGACTAAACTTGCGCTGTTTATATCATTTTTATGCAATTGAGTATTGTAAAATGTTGTATCTGATTTCTCCCAAAAGGGATTAGAAACACATTTCACCTGCGACGAACCGCTTTCAACGAGTGTGGCTCCCGGTTTGCCAGGCAGAATTGTAACAGATAAGCTTTCAGCAAGTTGTAGAAGATCACTATAAGCTGAGTTGTTTCCTTGCGATCCATTTATCCATAAGATTTCCGGTTTAAATTTTTCGATAATGAAAAAGAGGCCATTATAATGATCTGCATGGGGATGCGTGATAATCACACCATCAAGACGATTAATCCTTTGTTTCCACAGAAAGGGGGCAATAAGTCTTTCTCCAATGTTAAAACTGACTGAAGATGGACCACCACCATCCAGGAGTATAGTTTTTCCATGTGGAAGTTCGAGAAGAGTGGCGCTTCCTTGCCCGACATCCAATGCGGTTACTTTTGTCTCAGTTGATATCTTTCCTGCGAATTTTATGACAACAGGTACTAAAACTATAACACTCAGGGAGATTAAGGCGAGAATCTGTCTTACCTTGTTTAAATTTTTTTGATGATCAAATTTGAAAAGAAAACAACCGATCAATGTATAGTAAAAAAAAATCTCATATATGGTAGGCGTACTCAGCCAGATGCTGGCAAATGGCAGATCCGCAAATACAAAAGCAATCCAGGATGAAAGTTTTAGTCCTAAACTGCCCAAAGAGATGAGGTAACCGCTTAAGACAGGAAAAACGGGAAGCATAATACTCGCCACCAGTCCTATTACAAGTGACCAAAGACACACCAGAGGCTCGATGATAAGGTTGGTAATCGGACCAATTAGTGAAATTCGGTTAAAATAATAAAGAGACAAAGGGACTGTACCTAAAAAAGCAGCCAGAGATATAAGCAGACCAACAATTACCCAGGTTTTTAGCTGTTGCAGATGGGGTTTGGAAGATTTATTCCTTTCATTTTCAGTATAATTTAGAAAATTGGAAATTCTGGGGAAAATCAGTGCAATTCCAAGAATTGCACTGAACGATAATTGGGTCGATACTGCAAAGAGGCTAGTCGGTTGATAAATTAGAATGATCAGTGCTGCAATTGAGATATTTGAAATAAGTGATTTCTGACGGTCAAAAAAGATCCCCGTAATCAGTGCGTAAGTCATAACCAACGCCCTTATTACCGGGGTGTTGAACCCTGCGATTAGGGCATAAATACTCAAAGGAAGTAAGCTTATCAGCATTGCTGTCTTGAGAACTGGTAAGCGTAATATCACCCTCGTAGATCTTTTGAGGATCCAAGATACACTGCCAATAAATAGCATGGCAAGGAGTCCTACATGCATACCGGATATAGCTAGAATGTGCACGCATCCGACTGCCTTAAAATTTTCAAGGATAGCAGGAGAAATGTCGGATTTGTCACCAATCAGGATTGCCTTATATAGCCCTCTAATATCATCCGGCAATGTCCGGTTCAGAAAATCGGCAATCCGGTAACGGATTTTTTCGGTAACATATGGAGTGTTCAATAGTAATTCTCTTGAAGCAGAGGCTGGCAGTCTGTTTACTTTGATAATATTTATTGGTGAGTTAATCCAGCCTGTTATCCAGATACCCTGATCCGCAAGAAAGTTTTTATAGTTAAAAGACCCAGGAGTGGAATAGTTAAAGGTCCTTGATAACAGAGTTCTGACCATAACTTCATCCCCTGGTTTCAATTCAGGGGGAAGCAAACCATTGAGAGTAAGTCGTACCAGCCCGGTAATTTCTTTTTTTTCCAGCTGAGATTCGGTTGATGTATTAGGACGTTGCAGGCTTTTTGTCGCTATGATGAAGCGTGTTTTCTGGGTTGTATCATAACTGATGACGGTTGGAAGTTGGGTTACGGTACCGGTTATGGTAACGGACTGCCTTTGCTCAATGTGATTGTAAATATGTAAAGGCGAGGCTGGTGGTGTAATAAAGGGTCTGACATGAATGGCACCGATAAAACAAAAAAAAGAAAGGAGGCAAATAAAAGCAATACTATTGAATCGGTACCAGTAAGAGATGAGGATGGCACTTGCGGTCATGGTAATTAGAATCACAAGCAGTGTTTCTGAAAATGGTGCATATTTCCCCCAAGCAATACCAAGGGCAAAGAAAATCACTAATGGGGGGAGAACGGGATATGGTGTGGCTCTTATACCTGATAGAAATGATTTGCTGGCTGTAATGGAGGAAAAAAGGTTCAAGCCTCTACCTATATAAAAAATTAACTGGGTGAAAGATATAAAAAGGGGTAGCTATGATCGTTCACGATTCCTTTGAATACAGTTCAAAAGAAAGGTATCAAAGCGTTCATCTAACACCAATTCAATATCAAGAGAAAATATCGGGAAACCGGAGAAGAAATTGTGTTTGAGCTTCACAAAATCTTTTTGAGTAGTTATCAACCCTTGGGCACCATTTGCAACTGAAACTCCTCGTAACTGATTAAGGTCCTTTTTTGAATAAGTGAAATGATCACCGAAGGCATTAAAGCCTACAAGATTAAAATTATATTGTTGTAATGTATGCTTAAACGTGTATGGGGAACCGATGCCGCAAAAGCCATATAACGGCAGTTTGGCAACCTCATCAAGGACAGCGTTATCAACTACTTCTCTAGTACCCCTCTGTAGAAGCATGACCGGCTTGTGCTCACCTTGGAACGTCGGTTTTCCTGGAAAGTTGGTGTCAAGATACTGTTTAAAAGCATCTACCTGGGCAATATTTTTATCATTAACACCAGTTATTACAAAGCCATCCGCCCTTGTCAAAGAGGTGGCCGGCTCTCGTAGATCGCCACCAGGTAATACTCTTGAGTTACCCATGAGAGTATCGGCATTGAATAGTACAAGATCAATATCTCTTTTGACTGCCAGATGTTGAAATCCGTCATCAAGTAGAATGGTATCAACACCATAATTTTCTATGGCATATCTTCCAGTAATCACGCGCTTATACCCGGTGAGTATCGGAACATGATTGAGGGACTCAGCCATCAGGCGTGCTTCATCTCCGGCTTCAATTGCATCAAGTAATATTTTATCTCCATTGGATATTACATTGACTTTTCCATGGGCCTTACCTTTGTACCCGCGACTGATGACAGCTGGGCGACAACAAAACTGATGTTCGAGGCGGGAAGCCCGCTCAGTCCCTGGCCGAGGTCGTTGGTCAGGTTAAACGCAACGGTCGGTGCTCCACCGCCGGCAGGAACAGTGACACTGGTGACGGTGACGGAGATTTTCTCAGTCGAGTCGATCGGCAGACCCGGGCCGGATCCAGGGGGTCCGGATGGTCCCGGTGGCCCAACTGAACCAGCAGGCCCCGCCGGGCCTGGGG
>CAMYJP010000167.1 GCA_947258675.1 uncultured Desulfobulbaceae bacterium
AGATTTGCGAAAAATTGATTGTACTTTGATCACATACATATCCACTTACAACCACTGTTTTGAGTATAAAAAAATCACATATTCACTCAAATTTGCATGCGCTAGTAACCGACTCCAAGCTTAAAAACCCTGTAACTCTTTCAAATATCATATTAATTTTGGAAAAAAAGTCGCTCCATCTTTATCTTTATGCTATAAACTAAGAAGAAACAGTACCATAAGCTGTTTCTTGAGCAACTTTGCTCTTTTAACATTTAAGTCAGTTGGTGGTACCGGATTACGATTTAAAGATCAAAATTCTCTGTTAAAAGTATCATCAAGAAAATGATAAACATGGATAATCTGAAATAGCATGATCTTTTCTCTCAATTAAAATTTGGTGGAAAATGTATTTTTTCTTCTCTATCCTTTCAATAATCATCATATCCTGTTGCTTGCCAATTGATGCTCAAGCACGAGTGAATATACTTATTGGGGGGCTGACAGTCTCATACGACTATAATGACAGGCAATATGCACCACCAGACCCAGCCGAGGTTGAGGCCGAGAGAATAAGACTGGAACAACGGGAGAGAGAGCGGGAAGAAGAACAGGACAGAGAAGAAGATCGGCAAAGAGAAGAAGAGCAGGACAGAGAGGAGCTACAGGAGTTGGAGAACTCTGCCCCTCCCACCGACCCTGTGCTTGCACAGGAAAGGGAAGATAGAATAGAAGAACTCAGAGAGCGTGAGGAAGAGCGAGAAACAGAGCGGGAAGAAGCCAGGGAGGAAGAAGAAGAACGTCTGCGTGATGAACAAAGAGAAGAAACAGTTGACATACTGGCTGAAGACAGAACTTTTGCTCCCAGAAACAATGAACGTGTCCAGACCCTGAACTTTGCCCCTTTTGTTGAATTTACGAGTTCCAGCCAGAGAGATTCAGTGGAGTTTTATTACTCTCCTGGTTTTAATTATAGTCATCGAGATATTGAAGAGGAAGACCACGAAACTGAAATTGACCACGACGCGAGAGTATCCGCACATCGTTATTTCACCCGCCACTGGTTAATGAGTTTTGATAACGCCTTTACCTATTCCGATGATCCGAATCGAACCATAGATGACGTTGAGACCCTGACCAACTCGACTGATTCTACAGAGGAAGAAACAGTTGATACCACAGAGCGGGAGACTTCTGAGACTGGAAGCCAGACAGAGCTTTCCAACCAACCCGGACGCCGTCGCTACCTCACCAATAGCTTAAGTCTACTTTCCGAATACACCTATGGCCCAAACAGTGTTGCAGGTCTTGGTTACACCTGGGATATTCTCCGTAATGAACACACGGGTCCAGGTGGATATGAAGACTATGATCGACACGATGCGATGGTTTCACTTAGCCACCAGTTTAACCCTCGTTATCGTGCATCCTTTGAAGGGCATTATGTCAGAGGCACGTATGACCCGCCGGAACAGGCAGTGGTTGAATCAGTGAGCGAGGCAATATCAAACCTCGATGGGGAGATTGACCCTGCAGCGGAATCAGTACTGCTGTCAAGTGACCTCGAGGAATTCCATGCAGATCTGATCTTTGAGTGTAACCATTTCCCCCATGATCCTTTATCACTTGCTTATGGATACCTGTTTACAAACTTTGATGAACCACTTCGAGATGATAGTGAGATCCATGAGCTCACCTTGAGCTGGCTTCATGAAGTAAATCCGCGTTCGTCCTTTGGCTTGGGCGGTGATGGATTTACCCAGAGAAACTTTACCGGTACAGATGAAAGGGGTCTTGTCATTTTCACTTCGATTTCCGGTACTGCCAGCCATACCTTTACTCCTGATCTGAGTGGACTTGTCAGGCTGAGTTTTAGAAACGAAGATCGAGAAGATCCTGCCCTGGGACTTGCCAGAGTTTTAAGTTCGGATGATCCTACACAGACCATTGAAATGACAGAATTCTCTGAACTTGAAGAGTACAACACACAGCTCTATACTGCCCACATATCTATGAGTTACAGTTTCCTGCGGTACTTTTCACTTACCTTGGGATACACCTTCAGCCACCAAATATCAGATTTGATCGGTGATGACTACGATGATCATCGTATATTTTTCAGCCTATCCTATTTAAAAGAACTCCTACGGTGGTGACGAGAGACCTTTTTTATCAACAGTAGTAGACTATATATTTTTGCCCCTCATTTCAGCCCATCCCGCCCCCTAAGGATGAGGAAACAATAAGTTAACTCTTGATTTCATAAGGTGAGGTCACAGAAATGAGTGACTGGTTGAAAAAAATCATTGAGGATGATCAACACGCCAATGAGATAAAAACAGATCATCAAGATGAAAAAGACCACCAGCAGAGAACATCTGAAATTCTGCGCAAATTCAGTAACAACCCAGAGGCATTGGCTGCGTTTTATGGCGTCGACATTGATTGTCGGCCTCATGAGGGAGTTATGGATCAGGTCAAAATCGCCAGCGACCTGATCTGGGAGTGCTCAGCAATACCTGAGGAGTTGCGTGAAAGTTTTTGGGAGGACCTGCAAGACCTCGACACTGAGTCTGAATACACCGCCGAGAATATCAAAGACTTCATCCATCAACTCCTAGAATTCGCTGATGAAACAAACCCCGATATTCAACCAATCATTTCCGCATTGATGTGTGCGATAGCTTACGCCCGGCTTATGTTCTAAGTACCTTTCAACTTCGTTTAAACAGTTAAAAAACCCTCCTTTCAGGTAAGCTTTAACCATCAAAGAACATGTGCACATAAAGTTTAATTTGAAGGTTATGAAATTAAATGCATTCGGCAGGATTTTGACTGGGACACCTGACAATGTCAAGATAGCTCATTTTTATACAGATAGAGTGGCTGTTAACCCTACCAGGAATTATATAAAATTGTTGTTTCGCTAAACTGCTTGAAGCTGATAGTTGAAAGATCAACATTGAAAATTGTGATGATATCTAGTTTCTTGATATCATTCAGGAGTTAATGATATCGAGTTACCAGATCCACGAAACGCCTAATTTTCCGTTGGCTTAAATTTTGAATCAACGTAGATATCGAGAAACTAAATAATGTGAAAATCACCAGTTTATCTGGTGCATTGATTTGGTTTAAATGTCAAGTGATCAACGACAATTATTCTTCCGGGTCAACGACAATTAAAATTCCCGTTTCTTTTTACCTCTTTTAACTGTCTCCTGGATAATGACCTGTCCTTTGATGTGTTAATCCTTGCTTTGACAAAATACGGGAGATTGTTCTCTCTGAAGGTAATGGTTCCACATCTTCTTCATTCATCTTTTTTCGTATTTCCTTGGATCCGTAATGAAGGCCATGATTGTAGAGATTAAGACGGATCATTGTGACAATTTCCACAATCTCTTCTTTTGATCGTAATATATTTTTCATGTAGTCTTTTCCTCTTTTATTATCCCTTTTTCTTGTTTTCTTTGGATTGTTCCAGTCGGTAACTTGGTAAATTAAGCTCAAGAATTATGCTGTGATGGACCAACCTGTCGATGGCCGCTGCCGTGGTCATGGGATCTTTGAAGATCTGTTCCCATTTTGAAAAGGGTAAGTTGCTTGTCAACATTACCGTGCCACGTTCATAACGATCAGCCAGTAACGTAAAGAGAACTTCCATTTCTTCCCGGCTCTGTTGCACATAACCTATGTCATCAATGATCAGGGCATGGTATTTAGAAAGCTTTTTCAATACTCTCGCCAGCTTCAGGTCTCGCTTGGCAATTAATAATTCTTGGACCAGTAGGTTGCAGGGTGTAAAGAACACACGACGACCTTGCTGAATTAACTCCTGTCCAATGGCGCATAACAAATGGGTTTTGCCGCTGCCGGGATTTCCGAAAGCCAGTACATTTTCGTTCCGGTCAATAAAAGATCCTTTAAGAAGAAAATGAACCAGATTGTTGACCTTGTCCGGCAGACGTTTTCTGTCAAAAACTTCTATGTTCTTTTCAAGTGGCAACTTTGATTCCCTCAGATAGCGGGCGATACGTTTATGTGCTCTTTCTTCACATTCTCTCTTGGACAACTCGAGAAGATATTGTTCATGAGGCAACGATTCCTGTCGGGCTAAATCGGCTTCTGCCTGATAACACTCCCGAAAGGTAGGTAGGTGTAAATCTTTTAGGTGTTGGTTGAGTGTGTTGTGTATTTCAATCATGCCGATGCCTCCGCCCCGCCTAATAGACAGTCATACGCTTGCAGGGCGACTGCCGAGATTATCACATCCGTTACTGGCGTCGGTTTTTGACCGGACATGATGAGACTCTTTACAGATTTTACTGATATCAACTTGTTTCGGTCGAATAAGAAGCGAAGTGCTTCATCCACTGCGGTTTCATTCTCCTTGGCCGCTAATTCTAAAATCAGTAAATATTCCTTGCTGGCTTTGGAATCAGCATGGTGTTGTTTCAGCTCGTCATAGGCCATCCGGAAACGGCTCGTCGGAAAGAGGTCGCTTCGGTAACGGTAGTTTTCAAAAGCACCAGGCTTGCGTACCAGCCAGTCGATTATATGTCTGTACTGGATATGATGGTTGCCAGCACCTCGCAATCTGGGAATGTTTTCAACATGGCTTTGACCATGCCAGAGCTCCAGGTGTTCTGCATAAAGTCGAACCGTTACCTTCTCGCGAATAAGGCGACTATGTACCGAATAGACATTATGCTGTACCCGGATGGTGCTACTCGGCCCCACTCCAACCTGGAGCTTTGAGCAAGCTGGTAATTGCTTGACGGGCAAAGGTCGCAAAACCGTCATTTCTTCTTTGAATCGTTCATGCCGATTGGAGTTCAACTGTGCAAAAAGACCCTCCAGAAATAGCTCGTATTCTTTTCGCGTACTAAAGTCCCGACTGCCACGAAGCATGAGCGCCTGATCCACGGCCCTTTTGAATCGATGGTTTCGCTGCTCCACATCCCCATTTTCGTTAGGGCTCGCGGGGTTGGTCTTACGCCCAGTCAATTTATAGTGAGACAAGAGTCCCTGGTAACGCTGAGTAAATTCTTCAGGATTTTCAGGCTTATTCACTGCCGTTGAAAGTCTGTCTGTTTGGTGTGTCTCGGGAACTCCACCAAGTTCACATAAAGCTTGCTGTAAACCGTTGCTCAGGCTCTCAAAACTTTCAGAAAAACAGATGGAGCCAGCTTCCCAGTTAGAATAGGTGAGAACAAAATGGTATATCAGATGGTCAAACAGTACGCCGCTTATGGTGACGCCCAATTTCCCCATATGGGTGAAATCAGACTGGCTTAATTTCCCAGGCTTGTGAACCTGTGGAAAATACACCTCTCTAGCTGGACCTTCTGTTGCACGCCAATTTTTAACCTTCCTCTGAAATGTACGAATCTGTCCGTCTTGAAAACGACCAGGATGCTCCCTCTGTAAATGTTCAAACAAAGTTTTTGCTTCAAGACCGGAATTGTTTTCCAGAAACGATTTGACCATTTCCCACACTTCATCAAATGGATTCTTGCGAGTGCGCCAAGTTCGTACTTTTTCTGCCTTTAACTCACTGGGAAGTCGGCCAATATCTCGATATTTCCTCGCCGTCTTTTCATCCATTCCCGACTTTACAGCTGCTACCCCCAAAGTCTTTTTTTCCTGTAAATATTTCATCAACTTTCTCGCTTGATTGTCTGTGATCATTCAATCCTCCTTTCGTCAGATTTGAATAATCGATTCTTAATCAATCGGGAAAAGTAGTTGTCGTTAGGCGGGAATTATAATTGACGTTGATCATAAGAGATTACGGACATACACTACTGATTGTTGCTACCCAAAGTGACAATCCTCAAATGGTTAAATATCTTTTAAATAATGGAGCAAACAAGGAATTAAAATTAGAAAATGGAAATAAAGCTATTGATTTCGCAACAAGTGAGTCAACAAGGAAACTACTCACACAATAACCTATACACATGAAATCACATAACAAATTAATACAGTGGAACCCCAGAGGTTATGCGGGTTTTAGCAGGTTTTCCCCTCGCAAGTTCCTTTCGTGTTTTCCGAGGCCGGTCCACTGATCAAGACGTTATGCCAAAAAACATAAACTGCAATGATTTCAGAAATTATTCCTGAAACATATGATGCCTCTGGTAAAAAAACCACCAAGCTAATCACCAAAAAGCATAAATATTTTTTCCCTACTACGTTTCCGGTAGGAAGATATTTATCACAACCTTTAAAAGTTAAATGTAATAACTTTGAAGAAATTCGAGAATTTTTACACGATTGCTCCTACATAAGTGATCTTGAACAATTTGATCAAGATGACTACTGGTTACCGCCTGAAGAATTTGAAAAAAGACGGAAAGGGGATTGTGAAGATTTTTCATTATGGGCATGGAGGCAATTGATAGAACTTGGTTACACTGCAAGAATTGTTGTTGGCCGTTCGGGAAAATTTGGTGAAGCGCATGCTTGGGTTACTTTTCAAGATAAAGAAAAACACTTTTTGCTTGAGCCACTTCTAACCTTTGTAAAAAATATGCCTCAGCTGTCAACAGTCAGGTACAAACCTTTATATTCGTGCGAATGGGATGGGAATAAGATTTCATATTTCAAGCATGAAGATCGCCCTTTCAATAATATAGGGCTTTTCAAGCTCACCACATTATTTTTTAAATGGGCCTTATTTTGGGGTCGTTTTTGGGGAGTGAAATTGTTTCAACTTTTTGTTGTTTTGCCAATGTATATCCTATTGAAAATATTTGGAATAAATACATCAAAAGAAAAAAATGCATAACAAGGCGCTACAAGTGACCTGCTGGCAACGCGGTCAATTTTGGCTTTCTCCATCTGCCAAAGTTCTGAGGTAAATTAAAAGATATGGGGCAGCCCCAGCAGACCCCTGAGCTATAACGTATGTGAAAAAAGAAAAATTAACACCAAGCAAAAAATCTTGGAATGACTAAGTCAGAATTAATACGGAAAAGTATTAACGAATACCTTGGGAGGCTTTCAGAACCAAACGCATGGATTGCTGGCAAAGATTTATTTGGCAAATATTCCAGTGGGCAAGGGAATTTATCCGCGGAGAGAAAAGAAAAAATAAAAAGTAAAATTAGGGCTAAACGGCAATGAAAAAAATCCTTATAGATTCTGGTCCGTTAATAGCCCTTTTCGACTCATCCGACAAACATCATTCTGATGCTGTCAATTTTATAAAAAACAACAAGTTACCTCTGGCAACAACCATTGCATCCGTAACAGAAACCCTCCACTTATTAGATTTCAACCGAAATGCTCAGATAGATTTTTTAGAGTGGGTATACAGAGGAGCTGTTGAAATACATCATATCGGAAATAATGATTTTGGGCGTATCAAAAAACTTACTGAAAAATATCGAGATCTGCCAATGGATTTTGCTGACTCATGCCTTGTATATTTGGCGGAAAAACTAAATGTAAACACCATTGCCACAATTGACCGAGATTTCACAATATACCGAATACAAGGGAGAAGAAAATTCAAAATTATTCTTTCATGATGAGAGTAGCGGGAATCAAAATAAATCACATATCGAATAAGGATAGATTGTGAGAGCGTAGCGATCCACCATCTTATCCATGGTTGAACAAGCCCGGAGTAATAACAAGGAAATATCTTTTTCAGAAAATTTTGTTGGAAGTGCAATCAAGTGACAGGCACTTTTATCAGGACACACCTCTCCCTTTACCTCTTGAGGCATGAAAAAAACCTATATCATAGAACCTACGTTCCTCCTCTTGAATTAAACGTTGAGGCGGAGCCAGGAAAAACGCTACCCTGACGGTCTTGTATTTCTGCGAAATTCTATAATCAACATTGAAGCCTTACAGCAAGGACACTTGAAAACAGGCACTTTATGCAGACGAAGCCATAATACCCTAAATAATATCACCCAATGACCTTATGCAGAAAACTTGCAAAGTGTATCACTAGGTGATATAGTAAGTGTATGAATAATTTAATGACCAAACACTTTGCAAAATGGGCGGCAAAGCAAAAGATAAGGGAAAATGAATTACAT
>CAMYJP010000168.1 GCA_947258675.1 uncultured Desulfobulbaceae bacterium
CGATAATTCTTTTTGAATTATCAGCCATATTGCTGCCGTGAATAGAGCAACGAATAATCGGTTTAGTATCAGGCATCTTATATGAATCATGCAAACAAGCATATATTACTACCTTTATTAGCAACAGCTCTCTTTTTTGCAGATGCTGCGATACCTGTTGAGCTTGTCGGTTGCCGCAATCGTGGGCTAATCGCAGTTTTTATAGGTATAAGTGCAGGCATAATGGGAGTATTTTCTGCGATTAAAGCATTAGGTTATAGGGTGCACGGCAAAACGAATTCTTATTTATGGGTAGTCCGTTCTCTTATTTTTGCCATACCGGCCATTTTTATAGTCGCTGGTTTGATCTAAGAAAATTGAATCTGGCTTTTTAGAAAATTTACGACAGCGGTAGTTGGATGGCATGTATATCAAGCCATTTTAACAAAGAATGTCACTAGCAAAACAATTACCCTGCGTCCTATTTAATGAATCAGGGATAATAGATAACGAGGGGATAAGCATGAGAAAAGTTTTTCTGTTCATTCTGGGAATTCTCTACCTATTTGTCGGTCATCAATCCGTTTATGCTTTAGAGAGTCCAAACATTCCAGAGCCTTTAAAACCTTGGGTTGACTGGGCTTTGCATAATAAAGAAGAACAATTTGAATGTATTCCTCATTATAATAATCCCAACGAGCTTCAGTGTAATTGGCCGACAGAACTCACCTTGGAATTGAACGATACCGGCGGTCAGTTCAGCCAGTCTTGGCACATCCAGCATGAAAGCTGGATAAAACTTCCTGGGAACAAAAAACAATGGCCCCGCGAGATAAACGTTAATGGAAAACCTGCCATTGTAATCCAGAAAGGTGATAGACCAACAATCCAGCTACAGCCAGGATCCTATAGTATTACAGGCAAATTCACCTGGTCAAAGTTGCCTGAGTTCATACAGCTTTCGCCACAATCTGCTCTTGTCTCTCTAGCCGTTAACAACGATAAAATTGCATTTCCTGTTATAGACACATCAGAAAAATTGTGGCTGAAAACGGAACAAATCGAAGAAAAAATTGAAAACCGATTAAAGATTGAAAGTTTCAGGCTTATTGAAGACAGAATTCCTGCCAGAATAGAACTCTACTTCTCTCTCGATGTAGCAGGATCAGCTCGGGAAATTACTCTTGGACCGCTTTACTCCCCTGATCGGATTATCCCGGTATCTCTGAAAAGCTCGCTTCCAGTTAAATTAGAAGAAGATGCGAAAATAAGAGTACAGGTTCGCCCTGGTCAATACAGCCTAACATTAATAATGAGACACATTGGCCCTCTGGAGACACTCTCTTTTGAACAGTCAGATGATGGTTTTTGGCCAAATCAGGAAATCTGGTCATATTATGCTCATTCAAATTTAAGAATCGTTGAAATTGAAGGTGTCCCCACAATTGATCCTCTGCAGACTTCCATGCCGCAGGCATGGCAAAAGTACCCAACCTACAGGGTACTTCCTGGAGAATCCATGCGGTTTAAAGAAATCAAACGTGGGGATCCACATCCGTCGCCTGACCAGCTTACCCTGAATAGAACCGTATGGTTACGGTTTGACGGCACTGGATATACTATTCAAGACAATATCCAGGGAAAGAAGAATACCAACTGGCGTCTGGAAATGAACCCTGCCGTAACGCTTGGCAGGATAGCCGTTAACGGTAAAGAACAGTCTATTACCCAACAGCAAGGAACAGATAATACCGGCATTGAACTTCGTGAGGGAATTGTAAATCTTACCGCAGACAGCAGTTATCAGGGAAATATCGCAACTCTGCCTGCAACCGGTTGGGATCATGATTTTCAGAAGGTTACAGGGAAATTATATTTACCACCAGGCTGGAAGCTTATTAACGCAGGAGGCATTGACAATATTCCATACACCTGGGTTAAACGCTGGACACTCCTGGATTTTTTTATTGTGCTGATTTTTACTATTGCACTGGCAAACTTGTTTTCAAAGCCTTTAGCCGGATTAGCCTTCGTAACTCTGGTATTGACCTATCATGAACCAGGGGCTCCCAAATATATCTGGTTGGCTTTATTAATTGGCTTTGCACTGCTTAAGCATGTACCTGAAGGCAGTTTCAAAAAATTTGTCAAAATCTATCAAATAGCCGCCTTTTTGGTCTTGCTGCTTTTTGTTATTCCTTATTCAATTCAAGCGCTCAGGATTGGTATTTACCCACAACTTGCAAAGCCTTGGGTGTCAATGACGGATTATTCTCGCTATTCACAGAAAACACCATCAGAGCCAGCTCAATTGAAAACCGAGGGAGATGTTTTTCGTGAGAGGGAAGTTGCGAGAAAAGCGGTAGGGGGTGCTAAAGATATGGCAAGGACCGCTGCAGCTCCAATGGGAAGCTATAGTTCATCATATTATCAAAGCCAGGTTATGCAGTACGATCCAAAAGCCATTACTCAAACAGGGCCAGGAATCCCTCGATGGCAACCTTTTGGGACCATACATTACAGCTGGTCTGGACCAGTAACTCGTGATCAGGCAATTTCTTTTCTGCTGATCGGTCCAAGGACAAACCTTGTTCTCTCCTTTGCTAGGGTATTCTTGATTATCCTTCTTGTATTAGGAATGTTTGGAATAAGATATAAGCGTGGTGCCGGGTTTCAATTTCCAGATTTGAAATCCTATTTTGTAGGTGCCTTCCTGATTCTCGCGTTTTTACATCCCTCCATTATCCAGGCTGGAGAGATACCATCCCAGGAAATGCTTAATGAATTACAAAAAAGGCTTCTCGAAAAAGATGAATGTTTTCCTGCGTGTGCGGATATTTCGGATATTACCATAAAGATCTCTCCGGAAAACCTCTCTATGGTTGCCAATATTGATACACAGATTGAAACTGCTGTTCCGCTGCCAAGCCATGTTCAACATTGGCTGCCCCAAAAGGTTATGGTGGATGGTGGTGATGCTAAGGGTCTCTTTCGGTTAAATAATAGTTTTTGGGTGATGGTGCCAGCCGGCAAACATAAACTACAACTCAATGGTTCAATACGAAAACAGAACATCCTGCAACTGCCATTTCCATTGAAGCCGCATCATGCGGAAATCGCTGCAAGTGGTTGGTCTGTAGATGGAGTACATCCAGACGGATCCTTTGATTCCCAGCTGCAATTCAAACGAATTGTTGAGCAACAAGATAAAAAGGCTGAGATCCTTGAAACTGGAGTACTTCCCTCCTTTACCCTTGTAGAACGAAACATTTTGTTAGGTCTCGTCTGGAAAGTTGAGACAGCAATAAAACGAATAAGTCCAAATGGTTCAGCAATTGTATTGAATGTCCCTCTTCTGCCTGGTGAATCTGTAACCACCGAAGGTATTCGAGTTACAGACGGTATTGCTCAAATCAATCTAAGAGCCGACCAATCTCAGATAAGATGGGAATCGTTTTTAGAGCCATCAGATTCAATATTGTTAAACCATGCTAAAACAGATGATTGGACTGAAATATGGAGAGTCGATGTCAGTCCAATATACCATTTGGAAACGGAAGGCATCCCGGTAATTCTTCATAAGACAGGCACAAGATGGTACCCGACCTGGCATCCCTGGCCTGGTGAAGAGGTCACTCTTAAAGTGTCCCGTCCTGCCGGAGTTACAGGCCAAACAATGACGGTTGAAAAAAGTCATCTTGAAATACGACCTGGCCGAAGAACCACCAACTCCAAACTGTCACTTACAATTAAAAGCAGTCAGGGAGGACAGCACAGTATTTCCTTGCCGCCGGATGTAGAACTACAAGAAGTAAAAATTGGTGGTAAAATTCAACCAATTCGCCAGGAGGGGAGGGATGTCCCCTTGCCCATCATCCCAGGTCAGCAAGAGATAGAACTGCAATGGCTTGACCAAGGAGGGATTACCTCTATGTTCAAGACTGCAGAAATCGATCTTGGCACCCAAAGTGTGAATACAAGTGCTGATCTCTATCTTCCACGCAGTCGCTGGCCGTTATTTGTAGGAGGCGAACAGTTGGTGGGGCCTGCGGTTCTTTTCTGGTCTGTTCTCGTTGTTGTCGTATTGATATCGTTTGGCCTTGCACAAACCGGATTGACCCCTCTTAAATTTTACCATTGGGTTTTACTGGGAATAGGTATGTCAATGAGTAACCTCGGTGCTTGTCTGTTCGTGGTAGGTTGGCTCATTGCTGTTGATCTCAGGAAGAAAGGCGGATCCATCAATAAGAATAATTTTAATTTAATGCAATTCGGAATTATGCTTTTAACTGTTTTAGCTATGGGCTCTCTGTTATATGCTATTTCCCATGGGTTGCTTGGCCATCCGGACATGAACATCGTTGGAAACGGTTCCAACAGTTCTGTATTAAGGTGGTACCAGGATATGAGTGACAATACCCTCCCACAGGCATGGGTATTCTCAATTCCAATGTTTGCATACCGTATTGCAATGCTCGTTTGGGCATTGTGGATATCCTTTAGTCTTGTGAGTGTTCTTAAGTGGGGCTGGAAACGCTTTGCTGAACCAACTATTTGGTACCACTCTCCCAAAAAACCAAAAAAACAGAAAGTGGGCCAAAAAATATCCGATGACGACGTATCTATAACAGGATCAAAAGGAGATAGTGAAAAGAAGTAACTGAAAGGAGAATAACCCCGTTAAAAAAACCACCATCAATCACGGGATAAATGCCTATATTTGATAGGTGAGGTTGGTCGGTGTCGAGCCCGAGCCGTTGTTTTCCATTGGCTTCATATTCAGAATAATTTCCATCAAGCCAGATAACTTCACATTACCATCAAATGCAAGAATATGGGTAGGAATTCGATTCCAATCCGTCTGTCATGACTCCATTCACTCTCTTGGCATAGGGATTTATAACTGGTTTTGAATAATCATATTCCCTTCTCATGGCAAGAATAATTCTTATAGCCTTCCCTTCAGTATATCAAAAGTAATGAACAACCATAAGCAACCCTAATGCTGACCGTCGCTTAAGTGGAATGAAGTGATTTTCTTCCTTTAGAACATCAGGATCAGAAATCATTATGCCAGTGGAATCAATAAGACAGTTTGTGCCTCCTCACACCTTATATTATTGTTCTATAAAGCTTTACTGTAATTGTTTTATGCAGAAACATGGTTATATGGTATTGATATACAATGGCTCAACAAAATATATGTTTGGATTGATATGGGCTACCTCTTACTTGCAGGTGGTGCTGAATTCGGTGGCCATATGATCGACGCGGATCGGCGGGCAATTGATCTGGCAGGTGGGAATT
>CAMYJP010000169.1 GCA_947258675.1 uncultured Desulfobulbaceae bacterium
AGTGATGTTCAGCCAGAAAATACCCAATATTTATCTTGAAAAAAGAATATCAGTGAGTAAAGATAAGTTAATTAAATAATAATTGGCTGAGAAAGTGCCACGTCGTTTTAGTGGGTTTTTCTACAGCCTTATGTGTCATATTTGGTAATAGCCAATAGTTTTGTGTATGTATAAAGGTGAGCCTACAAAGGGTATTGAGTTCTTTAAGCTTCTTTATGAAGATGATGATTTTTGCAAAGAATTAGGTAAAGCGGTTTTGGCAGCTGGTAGGCTTGAAGCAGAATTGGTTTGTTATTTAAACAGTAAAGGTATTAAAGAAGATACAAAAAAAGCTAATTTAGGTCGCCTTATTATATTTGCTAAAAAACATGAGCTATTAAAAAGAATGGTCCCGGCGTTAGAGATGATAAGAGATCAAAGGAATTACCTTGCTCATAACATTTACGCTTTATTTTCTGGCCTAGTCGAGGAAGCTATTTTGTCTAGGTCAGATTTGCTAGATTCTGACGTTCATACTTTTACTGAAATAGCCTGGCAACTAAAAGAGAATATTAATGGCCTTGCAGATATTGTTGCGAAAGAAAATAAAGACACATAAAAATGTATAAACGAGACCCTGGGTCTCGTTTATACAACTGTTATGTGTCATTGGTGATGTTGACTTATTTATGACTGAAGAAGAAAAGAAACTTTCTGAATTCCTTCTGGCTGATTTCAATTCGATTAAAGCAGAGATAGTCAGAAGGTCAAATGTGCATAAAGCAATAACCGCTGCGATGTTAGTTTTTTACGCGTGGATTTTTCAGTACGCACATACTGAAGGAGTCACTATAACTACGTTGGTATTAGTTTGGGTAGTTTCCTTTTTGGGGTTTACTTTTTACGAGAGAGAGAATGCGGAAATAAAAAGACTTGGCTGGATAATAAAGGACAAAATAGCTAAGCCAATGGGAGAAATTCTTGGTTGCGCCCCCGAAGAGGTCATACCTTCTGAGTCTCATGCAAAAGAACCTGGGAACAAACGATGTAGAATCTACATTTATAATACATTCAAGGTATTTATGTATTTAATATTTCCACTATATATCACTGGGGTTTATTTCTTTGCGTGCTAAATCACACACGGATCAAGGGGTGACAAAGGAGAGCTATTATAATTTGTCACCGACCCCATTTTCTGCCATTTTCTGCACTCAAATATAAGGGTTTAGTATTCTGCTTGCTGTTGATGGCTGGCTTTTTATGCACACTCTCACTCACCTCACCCCCCCCCCCCCGTCTTTTTCCTATCCCTGCTTGGTACATTGTCGGCTTGGAAAAAACTATTGCGATAAGTTATATAAAAAGACTTCTTAATTAGGTATTTATTTAGACTTACCAAGTGGTAACATTAGTGGTAAACTCACGACGAAGATAGGTTGCCATCCTAGATTGTCGGCCTATTACCATATTAATAACAATAAGATAGGGGTTTTCGGGTGGTAAGTGATTAGTAATAAGACACTGTTGGAGCTGGTCGAGTATGGTGCTAAAGGTGAATCAGCAAGCTTTCAGATGCTGGTTCGCCGTCTAGCATCGAAAATAAGAAACAGCGACCCCGAGCTTGCGTCCTGCCTGATGGAAAGAATGCCTACATCTCAAAGCTTAAGGGGCGGCCCGCCAGACATGCCAGCACCTGTAGATGCCGATAGTCGCCAAAAGCTTTTAATAGAATATTATCCTGTTCAATTTGAGCGAGAACCCGTCTGGAGTGAGGTGTTAAAAGGCCAACTGCAGCGAGTTATTTTTGAGCGCGAAAATGCTAACAAGCTGCTAGATTCTGGCCTAGTTCCCATTCGGTCAATGATCTTTGAAGGCCCACCCGGATTAGGGAAAACGCTTGCGGCTAAATGGCTTGCTAGAGAACTAGATCTACCCTTACTAGTCTTAGATTTAGCAACGGTAATGAGTAGTTTTCTTGGAAAAACAGGTAGCAATATTAGGTCAGTACTAAATTATGCTTCTACATTTCCTTGCGTATTGCTACTAGATGAGTTTGATGCAATAGCTAAGCGACGTGATGATGATCATGATGTTGGTGAATTAAAGAGACTGGTAACCGTGCTATTGCAGGCGATAGATGATTGGCCGACAGCATCTGTTCTTATAGCAGCAACCAACCATGGTGAATTACTTGATCCGGCCGTATGGAGGCGTTTTGATTTAAATATTCATTTCGAGTACCCAAATCAACCTTCGATAGAAAGGGTGCTTAGATCAAGAGGGATTGATGATTCATTGGTTGCTCTGATATCAGAGAACTTTACCGGAAAATCATTTAGTGATATTGACCGTATGGTTAACTTGCTATGTAAATCAAGCTTGCTCGAAGAGCGTCCTTTACTTGACGTTTTTATTGAACACTGCACCAGAGATCCTTCTTCATCTGGCATAAAGACACAACGTGATCTTAACGTCTTAAAGCTACACGCCGAAGGGAAGTCTCAACGTGAGATCAATAGGATCACGGGTGTGTCTAGGCAAACCATAAAGAAAGTCATTGAAAGAGTCGCGGAGAGCTAGCTATGGCGCAAAAGAATTTATTATTAGGGAATGGAGAGCTGCTGACCCAAAAAATAGAGGTGACAACTGGAGGTGGGCCAAAACAGCACCCCTACACGTTTAGCGAAGCACGGCAAAGGTTACTACCCAAAGTGTCATCAATGCTTAAAAGAATGAACAGTATTCCAGAGCAAGCTAGAGCAAGAGGGGAGGAGGTTGCTAAAATCACCCTTAACCCAGCATATTTGGCTAAAAGCTATTTTCCCAGTGCGTTATTGAAAAACAGCGGGCTTCGTAGTGTTGGCAGCAAAGAAGTAGTTATTACTCCAGAAAAGACTGCGAGAAAGTCAGAGCCTAGCCAAGAGTCCACCTCGTGCTTATACATATCAGGATCACTAGGTGCATTTGAAGCATTCTTATCTCATCTTGAAGAGCAAGACTTCCCAAGCACCGTTAAAGCAGATGTCCAAAAAATAGAAGATATCTCGTTTTTCGAAAGCAAGGAAAAAATAAAAAATTTAAACAAAAAAGTTGAATGGTTAGATGTGGCGCTTCATGCCACAAATGATGATACTGATGTATTGTCTGAATTTTCCGATTATGTTCAGACACTAAATGGCTATGCAGATGTTAAGCGCAAGATATCTATCGGTGGCTTAACTTTCTTGCCAGTTAAAATACCTCAGAAAGCAGTTAATAAATTAGCGAATTTCTCTCTTCTACGTGTTGTCCGCTCAATGCCAGAGCTAAGAATTGGTGAACCCGGTTTGTTTCGAACGGTACTAACCGATGACTCTCCTGAAATACCAATGAACCCAGCTTTGAACCCGAATGTCAGGGTCGCCATATTTGACGGGGGTATTGGAGTTAATGATTTTGATATGTGGGCGCGTGAGCACAAGAAAACAAGCGATAAAACATCACACTCTGAGTATTTAAAGCATGGTAGTGATGTTACTTCGGCCTTCTTGTTTGGCAGAATTGATGAAGGGCAAAAAAGCTTACCTGTACCGTATGCTAATGTTGACCATTATCGTGTGGTAGACCACCTGTCCGAGAAAGATCCAGACTTATATGACGTACTTCACAGGGTTAAGTCAGTATTAGACGATGGAAGACATGCATATATAAACTTAAGCCTCGGGCCTCGTATGCCAATTGAAGATGATGATGTGCACCCTTGGACATCAACTCTAGATCATTATTTATCAGACGGGAATGTTCTAGCCACAATTGCTGTTGGCAATGATGGAGAGCAGGCAGGCGCACTCTCTCGGATTCAGCCCCCATCAGATATGGTGAATGCGTTAGCTGTAGGTGCTGCAGACTCATTTAATTCTAAATGGTCTCGTGCATCCTATAGCAGCAAAGGCCCAGGCCGAAGTCCGGGATTGATAAAGCCTGATGGCCTGGCCTTTGGAGGGGTTCCCGGCAATCCATTTAAGTTATATTCGCCATGGGGTGGTGTTGTCGGTGTTTGTGGAACAAGCTTCTCCTCCCCATTAACTTTGAGGACTGCTGTAGGTGTTGCTGCGAGCTTAGATTACCCATTAACACCCATGGCGGTAAAAGCATTACTAATCCACCATTCTGATAAAAACAAAGAACATCGTTTTGATGTTGGCTGGGGGCGTTTTCCAGAGGAGGTAGAAAACGTCATCACATGTGCTGACAATGAGGCAACTTTAATTTACCAAGGAGTACTAACAGCGAGTCAGTGGTTAAAAGCACAAATTCCTTTTCCAGATATTCCACTAAATGGTGATATCACATTAACAGCTACATTTTGTTATGCGACTAAATTCGACCCTGAGCATCCTGTAAATTACACCCGAAGTGGCTTAGAGGTAACCTTCAGAAAGAACTCAAATGGTGATACTTCGTCATTTTTCTCTAATAATAATATGTATCAAAAAGAGCAAGATTTGCGCAGGGATGGGCACAAATGGGAGACGTCACTTCATCATCAACGACGTTTTCGTAAGACGTCGCTTGATCACCCTAGTTTCGATATTGTTTACCGGGCAAGAGAAGGAGGAAAAAGTGTTCCGCTTACTGAGATTGACCCACTTCCTTACGCTCTAATCGTAACTTTAGGGGTAAATAATACTCCTGGGATTTATAATAATATTCTACAGCGATACAGTGTCTTACAACCTGTGCGGCTTCAAGATAGAGTTAGGATTACAAATTAGCAAGCAGATATAGCAGAGTGAATATAATCCTGGAAAGCATTAATTCCGCCCTTGTTTCCATATTGTTTTCTACCTGAACTGAAAAGCAATCAATGTCTGCTTGTGGCAGAGCAGGCAAGCGATTCCCTTGACAACTATTTTCCAATCAGAGACCTCAGACCCCCTTAGTGAGTCTCCGTGGCCATTGAGAGCCGCTTGACGCCCGCTTGCTTGGCGATCGCCAATAGTTGTGCAACTTGCTCATAGGGGACTGTGGCATCAGATTCCAGGCGCAATACTAAATCTGGATGTGCTTGCAATTTATAGCTGAGTGCGGCCGTGAGTGTCGCTGCATTGACTGTGGTCTGGTCAAGTTCAAAGTGGCCATCGGCAAACAGTGTCAGATAGGCTGCCGCAGGTTCTGCGGTGGGGGCCTTAACCGTCTGTGGTAGATTGACCTTGATCGCCTGCGCCAGCAGT
>CAMYJP010000170.1:0-5173 GCA_947258675.1 uncultured Desulfobulbaceae bacterium
AGCGGATGATTTTCTCGGCAGGCTCGTCCGGGATTGGGAACAGGAAGCATTAAAAGCAAAAGAAATCGGCTTACGGGTTATTATTTTCCGTTTTGGCATTATTCTTGGTAAAGATGGCGGCGCACTGAAAAAGATGCTCATACCGTTTAAGGCCGGTCTTGGAGGAACAATAGGGGACGGAATGCAGCCTTTTTCCTGGATACATATCAAGGATTTGATGCGAGTATATGAAAAAGTTATATCAGACACTTCCTGTGAAGGAATTTATAACCTGACTGTGCCAAATCCATCTACCAACAAAGGATTAACACTGGCATTGGGCAAAGCCTTGAATAAACCGACAGTCCTTACTATCCCCAAATTTGTCCTGCGGCTGCAGCTAGGCGAGGGAGCCAAGGTCCTTATGCAGGGTCAGGCAGTCATCCCGAAACGTCTTCTAGACATGGGTTTTGAATTTCTTTTTACGGATATTGATGAAGCTGTTATCGACTGTGTGTCTTCGGAGTAAAAACAAGAACATCTTTTCCCCTCCTTTTTTCTAACTGGTAATTTTTATTTCTCTTTGGTATTTGATTACTATAAAGAGATTTCTTTAATCATCTGAATGAAAAGACTTATCGGGTAGACACTCAATAGCAGGTTGCTGAACAAATCAGGGGGGTGATATGGAAAATATGGACCAGGTTCGTTTACACTTTGGGTTCACTGCTACTGATCAGAAAAACCTCAAAATTCTCGGCCAAGTCTTGCTTCCTTTTAAAGAGCAATTTGCAGATGATTTCTATAACTACTTGTTGGAGTATCCGGAAACGGCAAAGTATTTTATAACCACAGAAGCGACAAAGAAACGTAAAGAGACTTTTAAGGTCTGGCTTTCTGACCTGTTTTCATCCCAGTACGACAATCGTTATCTTCTTAAGCTGCAACGCATTGGCAAAGTGCATGTTGACATCGGTTTAAAAGAGTTCTATGTCGACGCTGGGATGAATTTTGTTCGAGAATTGTGTCGTAGACAGGTTGCCGCTTAAATTCGTGATGGAGCTGTGCATGAGGAACTGCTTGACACCATGCACAAGGCGCTTGATATCAATTTGTCTGTGATGAGCAATTCTTATCAAGAGGAGAAGTTTAAGAAGGTATTTATATCCCAGAGTTTTGAAACCCGCCTTATACAGTGGGCAGAAAGGTTACTGCATGGTCTAAACTTTGTATTGATGTTTGGTCTTTTGGCCATGGGTGTCGGGGTTGTTATTCTATTGGGTGCTGATATTTATGGAGCATTTGTCGGCAAGTTTGACCATGGAATAATCAAGGCCTTGGGCTCACTCCTTATTCTCTGGATGATGATTGAATTGCTTCATACCGAAATTGATCATCTTCGGGGAGGTAAATTTCATGTCCGTATTTTTGTTGAATTGGCAATGGTAGCTTTTATCAGGAAACTATTCGTTGCGAGTTTTGAATATAAGGATCCCATAACTTTTGCTCTTCTTCTCGTCAGCCTCCTGGTGCTCGGCATTATATATTTCTTTGTCTCCAGGGTGGAGACAAAAACCTGAAGTCTATAGCCCAGAGCTTCTCCAACCCACTTACACTTTTTTCTAATAATTTCAGGTCGAATCGTCGATATCATTTCGTGGTATGTATATTGTGTCAATGGTTTTGGGTGATCAGGATTAACGCTGGTTTGGGGAAAACTTCATTGCGATAGTAGGTATGAATTTATTTGCGACAACAGCCATATTGTGCGGAATTTTCAGTTTAATAACCTCCGCCATAGCGATATACTTTGGGAGGTTGAAGCTTCATCGTCTCTTGCTCAATTTTAATATTTGGGTTGGTATCTGGGGGTTCGGTTGTTTTCTGGTAGGTATCGCAACAACCTCGGATAAAGCGATTGTCGGCTGGAATATTGCTTCGGCAGGGGGCATATTTATTGGCCCGGCGTTTTATCATATGGTCTGCCATTTCTGTGCCAGAGAGCGGCGCAAAGTAGTCAATCTGTCATATGCGATCGCATGGCTCTATGGAATAGGTGTATTTAGCACTAATTATTTCATACATACTACGAGAATTACCTTTGGTCTCCATTACCCGGTGATCAACTATTTCTATGGTTCAGCAGTTGTTTTTTATCTGACTTTTGTATGTCTCAGTTATTATGAGCTCGTCACTTTTCTGAAAAAGACAAAGGGGGCAAAGCGGCTTCAGACTTTATATATCATCTTTGGTTTTCTGGCAGGTTTTGTCGGTGCTACATCCGCTTTATTACCGATATTTGGATTGGATATCTTCTACCCAGCAGGCAATATAGGTATAGTTATTTATAATATTATTCTGACCTTTGCCATTTTCCGGTATCGGTTGATGGAAATTAATATCTTATTCAAGAGGGCATTGGTGTACACTCTTTCAGTCGGCCTCATCACTGGTTTATTCCTCCTGGTGGTTCTGAGTCTGACCAAACTACTTACGGCAACTGTCGGGGTGAGTTCATATGCTACCATGGCTATTGCTGCAATCAGTATTGCCATCCTTTTTGAACCTTTAAAGAATAAAACGCAGTTTTTCCTGGATAAACTGTTTAATAGAACTACCTACGATTATTATGCCGCAATCCAGAACCTCAGTCGAGGTCTCTCTATAACTACCGACCTTAAATCTACATACAAATATATTATTGACAGCGTTTTTTCCTTATTAAATTTGAAAAGCGCGGTCTTGTTGTCATGCAACAATGACTATTTTAAGCCGGTGTTTTTACGATTTTCTTCAAATAGTAATGAATTGGCAAACAGTGAACAAAGCCAGAACATTCAACTGTCAAAGGAGTCTAAACTTATCGAGTATTTAGAGGATTATAAGGGAAGTATCCTTATTAAAGAGGAACTCGACGGCAAAATACCTCCGGAACATGTTGAGGTTATAAGAGACGAACTTATGCCATTATTGGGAGAGGTTGTTGCCCCAGTATTTATTGACCATAAACTGTCCGCGATTTTAATACTGGGCGAGAAGGTATCTGAAAATGTTTATGAGGATGAAGATATTGACTTATTGAAGACCGTTGCAAATCAGTCAGCCATCGCAATCAGGAATGCACGACTTTATAATGAACTTGAGGAAAGGGTTAAGGGGCGGACACTGGAGTTGACCGAGGCAAATGAACATTTAACTGCTGAAGTTACTGAACGTAAGCGGGCTGAAGACGATTTGATAAAAACGACAAATGAGCTTCATCGAATCAACCAGGAACTGAAAGCCACTCAGTCACAGATGCTGCAACGTGAAAAGATGGCCTCAGTAGGACAGTTGGCAGCCGGAGTTGCTCATGAAATAAATAACCCGACAAGTTTTGTTGCGAGCAACCTTGAGACGTTGGGTACATATTTTGATGAAACTAAAGAGGTTATTACGTGTCAGAACGAAATCATTAAAGCATTACAAGGTTCGGATGAAAGTGGAGCTTTGGAAAAAATAAATGCTTTACGGGAAAAAACAAAAATAGATTATATTCTGGGAGACGGCAAAGATCTTATAGAAGAATCAATTGAAGGTACAGACAGAATAACAAATATAGTCAAGGGCCTAAGAACGTTCGCCCGGACGGATCAAAACGACAGCGATCATGAAAATATTAATAGCTGCCTTGAAAGCACATTGAATATCGTCTGGAATGAGTTGAAATACAAGTCGACTGTTGAAAAGAGTTATGGAGAATTACCACTAATAGAATGTTATCCACAGCAATTAAATCAGGTATTCATGAATATCCTTGTCAATGCAGCGCAGGCCATTGAAACCGAAGGGAAGATTGCCATAAAGACCAAACATGATGGGGATAGCATTTATATCTCTATATCAGATAATGGGTGCGGAATTCCTGCTGATATACAATCAAAGATATTTGATCCTTTCTTTACTACAAAGGAAGTAGGAAAGGGGACCGGTCTTGGTATGAGCATATCGTATGAAATAATAAAAAAACATAATGGTGAGATCAAGGTTGAAAGCGAAGAGGGGAAGGGAACCACCTTTGTTATCCAACTCCCTGTTGGAAAAGATGTTATTTATAATTAGTCGGGAAAAGACACAAGAGGTATTATTCCAATCTATTTAAAAGATGTTCAAGTTGTGTTATGTTTTTTTCAGGTAAATCAAGGAATTGCATCCCGCACCGCTTCATTATTGTATGGCTAAAACTTGGATATCCATCCAGAACAATGTCTGATACAATTATTCCTTTTAAACCTTTTATGTAGGAAATATTCTCACACAGTATATCTATCAGCTGCAACTCGGATGATAATTCAAGTTCTGTTGATGGGTAAACAAAAGAGACACCGGCTTTGCTGATATCTGCGAGGCGGTAGACATTCACATCACCATTGGTAATGACGGCAAAGGCCATTTCCATTCCATTTAGGGTGCATCGTTTATCTTTTCTTTTTTCGACAAATGTATCTGTTGGAGTTATCATTGGCTATATTTTCAATAAAAAATTTATATAAGATAGAGGGCATAATTATTAATAAAATATGTTGTTTTTAATCCATTTGGTTAGAAAACTTTGTTCTTCTTGCTGTTTATTTGTTTTTACTGACTTTATACATATTCAACAGCTTATTTTAGATAATAAATAAGCTCGTTATTGAGAAGGGAACTTGGTTAATACAGTTCCCTTCTCAATAGTAGATTCAAGTTAGTTGTTACTTCCAGAACATGACGGATCTGCCAAGGGGCAGAGTGGATTCTGCGATTGATTCCAACTGTTGATCTCATAGGTCAGGATCGAAGTGGCATGCCACACATCTGGTCCGGTGTATATGACCACGTAATTATCATATCCTGCGTTTCTGAGAGAATCACTGTTGATTGATATTCGATAGCCATTGTTTGAATAGGTTCTTTCATGGTTATACTCAACAATGGTATCGTCACTTGGACGGTAAAGAGCGAGTCTTGGCGGACCGTCTGGTGAAGTAATATAGAATCGCAGTCGGTCAGGGCTCATGCCACGATCATAATATGAATTATTTCCAGTGGCGCCTTCGGTTATCGAGCCGTACTGATATACCGGTGCTGTCCCTGGCGGCCAGCCACCTGAAGTGCTGGTTACATTAATAGATAGAATATCAGTATTGGTCTGGCCTATGGTATCAGTCACTCGTAA
>CAMYJP010000170.1:5180-10367 GCA_947258675.1 uncultured Desulfobulbaceae bacterium
TGGCGTCGTAGATCCCGTCTGAGGTGAAATCCCATTCATACATGATAATGCCGTTATCGTCTGTGGAGCCGGAACCGTCAAAATATACCATCTCTCCCAAGCCAACATACTGATCAGGTCCAGCATATGCCATTGGTTGATTATCGATCATCGGCGGTGCTGGTGGTCCTTCATCATAGGTCGGCACAGTATCGGAGATATCCATGCAAATCCCTTGGGCGTCATTGGCATTGGGATCACAAGGGATGGTCACCCAGGAAGTAACCGGAATTGATTGGGGACCGCCATCCGGATTTTCCCAGCCTTCGTCTTCACGGGGGGCATAGACAAAATCCGCCCGCATCCAGGCCGGTGTGTCCTCATAAAATCCATCCGGCTCGCGGAAATCCATCCTGAACAGATTGAATTTGGCCCGACCAGGCGCATACCGCAGCGTGTCAAAGGGCTGATCATCAATGTCATTGGGATGATCAATAGGCACTACATTTGTATCCGGATTACCCATGGAATTAATTTTGCCGGTTGTACCCTGGGGCCAGGGTTTCGCATGCCATATCTGCACGTTATGGCAATCAAAGCAGGCCCCGTAGTCAAGAGGCCTGATGGCGCTGCCACCCATATTCATAGGAATTCGGTGGATTTCAGTCTGTTGCACTATAGCGGCATTAACGGCAACATTATTACTACCGTTGGGGAAGGTCACATCGGTTGGGGTATAAATATTTTTATAAACTACAAAGTCATTAGCACCTTCATCGATGTGACATTTAATGCAGGCAAGCTGCTTAGGTGGAGGATCAGGACATGGAAACGCAGTGTTGAAGTTAGGTCTCGGATCAGCATGGCACCAGATACAGTTGCCGTTCTGTGCTTCATTACCTCTATGGTGAGCTGTTTCGGAAGGGCCATGGCAGTCGGCACAGGATGCGTTTCTGGTTTTGCCAACCGCTAAACTTCTGCGGGCCCAGTTACCACCGGCCGGATCAACATGACAGAGGGCACAGTCATTATTATGGACATCCGGACTAGCAACAATATCAGAATTTCCTGCCTGGTTATGGCAGCTGGCTACAGCACAACTCGGTGTCCACATAAAGTCGTTTGGCGAATGGCCACCGTGGGTATTGGATGAACGATTGTAATCGTGGCAGGTAATACAGTTTTGATCAATATTATTGGGAGTCCTACCATTGGCTATGGCAGTATCTACCTTGGTTTGGGTTGGCTCGCCTTCGGTATTGGCTTGAGTTGCTGCATCATACCAGTGGCAGAGCTCACAATTGTTCGCCATTATCGTGCCGTCCCAGTTCTTGTTATGCATCATGTCAACATCAGCCTGGGTAGTCAAGGTACCATTGCCGGGATTACCAATGATCGTGTTGTCACTGGTATGACAGCTTGAACAGACCAGATCATCGGGGCCAGATCCCCAGGCAATCGGTCGATGGTTATGGTCGGTATTGGTATCATGCGCAAAGGTCTGACCATGACAATCATTACAATTCGATGGAGAGCCGATTGTATGGCCAACAGCAGAACCTATTAACGTACCATTGATAAAACGATCCAGATGACAATTTGCACAATTATTTTCATGGATTCTGGCACTGCTGATCACATCGCCGGTATGGCAATCGGTACAAGGTGTTGTACCAACCACATTGCCATGGTCCTCGTTCATATGGGCTCCGGCAAAATCGGTTTCATACAGGGTATGACAATTAATACACTCATTGCTCGGACCGGCTCCGGTTGCGGAACCTTTCAAGGTGCCTTTGCCGTCGTTGGTGTGACACAGACCGCAGGCATACTTGTTACCAATACTGTTCTGATCATGGGTCAAATTGATCGTATCGTTGGCGCTATGACAGGACTGGCATACCGTAGATTTCGCCACCTGGTTGGTATGCGGCACGGTGACCGGATGGATGGTGACAAACTCCATACCATGACAGGTCTGGCAGGTGTTAGGATTTGCCGCTGTTGGATTTTCATGGCCTGCTGCACTGGATCCTGCCTTCAAGGTATAATCACCAATGGCCGGATTCGTGTGGCACAGAGTACAATCATTGTTATGGGTGTCAATTCCGGTGAGTGGATCACCCATATGGCATGTTTCACAGGTTCCATCAATGGTATACGCTATAAACCATGGTTGATGGCCATGTTCAGCCGGGGTTGCCTTGGCAGAATGACAATTGAGACAATTTTGTGTGGTGCCTGCCCGACCATTATTTATTGCGGTCATGACCTCACCACGTGTGCTGGAATGACAGGTCGCACAGGAACCGGGACCGTTGGTCGCTACATTATGCTCGGTATTTATGTCTGACCAGGCTGCCAGAAAACCGCCAGCATCGTTGTGGCAGTTACTGCACGGCTGGCCGGGAAATGCCTGAGCAAGATCAGTGGCAGCGTTAAACATTACCCGCAAATGATTATTGCCATATGTGTGGTTATCAAACCATTCCCCATGACAGTGCTTACAATCACCAGGTCCGTTAAGAGCTGTACCCCAGCCTCTAGCGCCGGCAACCATAGAACCGGTTATTGGGTTGTGGCAATTGGCGCAAAGACCTTTATGAGTTAGAGGACCGCTGATAGTGTCATCAGAAGTATGACAGGTTTCACAGGTACCATCTGCTGTCTTCACTACCCATGCTTTGCCGGTAGCAGTATGGTCTACATTATGTTGGGTCCAATCGCCGGCAATCAGGGTGTGACAGGTAGCGCAAGTATTGGGACTTTGTGGTGTTGCCCCTTCATGGCCTGCAGCACTGCCAATCAAATTGAAAGTAACTGGATCATGACACAGGTCGCAATTCCCTTCATGGGTGTCAAGACCGGTCAAAACATCATCCATATGACAGTTTTCACAGGTACCATTTGTGGTATAAGTGATATAGCCCAAAGCAAGATGATCTGGAGCCTCGCCTTTAAAGCCCTTTTCATGGGAATGGCAGTTTATACAATCGCTGTCCGGATTGTGGCCTATGCCGGTGATGCCGTCCGCATCCCAGTAAGCGATCGGATGAACTGTGTCGTCATGGCAGACCTGACAGATACCCTCTACTGGTGGAACTCCGTCGGTATCAACAAAGGTGGAAGGGCCGGTAAAAACTACCGGTTGCCCATTTACAGCCGATTTTACCAACATGCCATAGATAACACCAAAGTTGCTGCCGGCTAAGCCGCTCAGGTCGCCGTTCACGGTAATTGTTCCAGCACCGGTGTCGATGCTGACGATTTCAAATGTATTGTTCAGAGGTACGGGAGTAGGTGAATCATCAGTTATAACAAGAATGAGGCCGCGGTCGGTGGAGGACTTGGATCTCCATTTTGCACTGTTTGTGGCGGGGTCCCATTCGGGGAGAGAGGTCAAACCTGAATAAGAAAAAATATTGGTGGGTGGGGGTACTGAGCTTATGGTGCCGGTGGCCAGGTAAAAAGACGTTACATTATAATTAGTCAACTGCTCCTGAAAATGAGGGTCATGGCATTCGAGACATCCTTTCTCTCCCCAGTCACCATGGGGCCAGGGGAGGGGATCGCCTGCATGAATCACTGCTGCAGAATGGGTTTTTACTTGCGGAGACGGTATGGGTGGTGATGCATTGTCATGACAGTCCGTGCAAATTGTATTGCGATCTGGCAAAGACTGAAGAGAATCAGTATGACAAAGTGAACAGGTGACACCATTTGCCTCATCATGCGGTGCGTGAAAAGATGATGCGAAACTGTAACCGCTAACCAATATTGATAGTAAAGTAATACATCCGATAAAAACAGATTTTTTGATCATTTGCCCCCCCCCAAGGTTGTTCCAAATTTTCAATTATATTTTAAAACTGAATTTAAGTACTATATAATATTTTACTAATAATTGATAAATCTATCACACATAAATATCAATTAATACTGTTATTATTAAAAAAAGCACTCCACTATTTCAAATGCAATATTTGAGCCATTTTTTTTGCTAATTCTCTTTTTTCTTTTTGTTTTAATAAGTTAGCGTAATTGAAATTATAATTTGCTATACATCTAGAAAAGCGGAATTTCACCCCTTTTATTAAATTGATTTGGTTATATCACCCAGTAGGTCTTTATTTTTTAATACATGTGGATAATAGAAATTTTCTTTTAATTACTGGTGACTAAATTTGAAAGTGTCATGTTCGGTTTTACGGAATACGCCATATTCTGTTGTAGTAAAACCAGTCGGTTGACAAACAGCAGCAATTTGTGTGTTAAAAAAATATAAAATCTAATACAACCAAAAAGTGATATTTTGTTAATGTTGAGGGTATTCCTTGTTAGGGTTTGTTGTTTTTTTTTCTGTGATTATGAACTCTTGCGGGATTATCTTTTTTTTCTATGGGTTTTGTTTTTATCTCTATCGGAATCATAATTATATTTATATTAATTGAAAAGGTTCCGATATAAACGCAAGGAGTAACAAAATATATCTGATAACTAATTTCCAGGAGGCGAAAATGGTTCAGAATACAAATACGCTCCACCATCATATAGCAGCGGTCAAAAAGGGACAGCGGCGTTTTGAAAATGCTTTTGACAGCGTGTCGAGAATGATCCTGGAGCAGGATATTGAGAAGGCGGTTGTGAATGGTAAAACCATTTATGACTTTGGGATTTTCCGTCTCGGGAAGAAACATGTCATCGGCATGTACGATGAAATCAACAGTTTTGTTTCCTATGTCAAGGATGCGGCAGAGGGCGGTTCATCAAAGGAAATGGCCTTTGTACTTGTTGGTGAACCCGGCAATGGGAAAACGTTTTTTGTTGAATATCTGTGCAGTCTGTACCGCAACTTCCTGACGCAAAAGGAAAACCGTAAATACACCTTTAAGTTTCACAATATGGACAAACTCGGCAGCTATGGAAAGATTTCAACCATAGAGTCACAAACCTATGAGGATCCTATGGTGCTGGCCATGAACCTCTTTGAAGACCGCGAAGAGAACAAAGAATATTTTGTAAAAAAATATGGTTTTTCAGACGAGGCAGTTGAAGAGATTTATGATGATTACAGGCCGTTGGGAGCATGCAGTGGCTATATATGGAATGATATCCATAACCACGCAGGTGGGAAGCTCACTGAAATGCTCAAATTTGTTGAAATCATACCTGTACCATTGACGGAAAGCTTGGGCACGGTGACCGGCA
>CAMYJP010000171.1 GCA_947258675.1 uncultured Desulfobulbaceae bacterium
ACCTGATGATTCCCTTTACTCTATTATGGTGAGCGGAGCGGGATTCGAACCCACGGCCTTTGGCTCCGGAGGCCAACGCTCTATCCAGCTGAGCTACCCGCCCAAAATTTTTCTTTTGTCCAAATATCAAAGTGACAGGCGGATATATTTACCATGAATTACCAACCCCGTAAAGACCGGACAGTCTTTATTTCTTATTCAATTTTTCTATATACGTTTATTGGGATTTATTGATAGAACCGGGCAAGGGGCTGTTTTAACCACAACTTCCGCGACACTCCCAAACAGCGCTTTCTCAAGTCCCCTATACCCCTGAGTGCCCATTATGATCAGATCTGTTTCAGTTTCAGCGGCTACACTTTTTATGTTTTCAGCGATATCTCCGACCAACACTTTTGATTCGTGAGAAATTGATTGGTCCATGTTTTCTTCCAGAAATACCTCCATTTTTGTTTCAGAACTCTGCAGTAATTCCTTTTCCAGTTCGGTGAACGATATATGAGGAATTGATATTGATGAATATTTATCAAGCCCCTCAACAACATAGAGTATTTGGAGTGTGGCATTAAATTGTTTACCGACAAAACAAGCATATTGAAGAATTTTTATTGAAGCCTTTGAAAAATCAACTGGAACCAGAATTTTGCTAATCTTTTGCATTTTCCCCCCTCCATCATAATTTTTTTAAAAATCAATAATAACAATCAACAGCCAATAAGTGTCTATCTCGTAATAAGGTAACTCGTGATCGAAATTGAGAAAACTAGAATTACTCCCCGATGTTACAAGCCATTTTTGTTTCAATATTAATCAAGTTGCAGCATATTGAGAACCTTTGCGCTCAATTTATCCTCGGTAAATGGTTTTAGCATAAAATCATCACCCGAAACAAGGTTGACCTCAGATTTCAATGTATCCATATCATATCCACTTATAATCAGCACACGAATACCCGGGAATAGTGATTTAATCTGATCATACGCTGTGCCACCATCCATCATCGGCATCTGTAAATCAAGAATTACTAATCCTATATCAGAGTTACGATGAGTCAAAATTTCTAAGCCTTTTTTTCCATTGGAAGCTAAATTCACTTCGAAACCTTTGCGTTCTAATATATTTTTTATCACATTTTGAATCATGGGCTCATCATCAACCACCAGAATTGTCTCTTTCGACTTAGGACTTAAGTTTTCCGGGTAAACCTTGTCTTCAGCTATCGCATGCATTCTCCTTGGTAGATAAATATGAAACGTTGTCATTTGACCAACGATACTCTCAACATCAATGCAGCCACCGTGATTCTGAACTATCCCATACGCAGCAGCAAGACCAAGCCCACGTCCTAAAAACTTAGTTGTAAAAAAGGGATCAAATATATTCTGAAGATCTTTCGCTTGAATTCCAGAGCCATCATCAGCAATACTTATATGGACATAATCTCCAGGTGGATGAGTACGCTTGTGTCCGCAAATCCATCCATGCTTTTTCGTCTCATTGCGTGTTTTAATGTGAAGTTCCTTCCCCTGTTCTTCCATCGCTTCAAAGCTGTTTGTAATGATGTCCAGAAGTACCTGAGTAATCTGGTTTGCATCCGCCTTTATTGCCTTGCCTTTATGCGCAAGGTCTAGAGATTCTTTAATTAATTTATTTACATAGACTGTATCCGGTTTCCACTTGCTCTTTCGGGCATAATTCAACATTTTAGATGTAAGGCTAGCCATACGTTGGCCTGATTCAATGATATTGGTTGCGTGGTCCTCTATGCGAATGTTGCTGGTTTTTTCCATCAGTATCAGGTCTGCACTACCAATCACTGAAGTAAGGATATTATTGAAATCGTGGGCGATACCTCCAGCTAAAGTGATAATTGATTCATCTTTTTGTTTTTGAAATAAAAGTGCTTCAAGTTTTTTCTGCTCCTTTTCCAATTCCAGCCTTTCACTTATATCCCGGCTCACTTCAACAATCCCGATTACCTCTTTATCTTTGTTAATGATGGGGGAAGCCGTAATTTCGACAGGATATTGGTAATTATTTTCATCAAAATGATAATGAACCACACTGGTTGGCTTCCTGGAATTGAGGACCGCTTTAAGTGGACATAAGTGATCTTGTTCTGAACATGGATTGTCCAGTCGGTGCGTAACGTTATAACAATAGTGAGGTCCTGGTTTGGAGAGATCTATAGGATTTTTTTTCTTTGCTGCTTTATTGGCCAACAAGATATTGTAACCGGCATCGATAACCAGCATCTCTTCAGCCATACCATCTATGACCATTTGCAGCATAGTCTGTGCTGTATTGTCGCAATCCTTATTGTTTCCTATCATAATCAGCAGCCATACCAGACATTATCCTTTTATATCATTAAGTTAAACAGCATACTCGGAAAAATATCTTTGAGCGTAACAGCATGACTCAATTTACATAAATTGACACACTCCTTAGAATCCAATGTATTTAAATCAAAAGCAGATTAAGTTTCGATCTTTCAGGTCAAATTTCAGACTACATAAGGTTTGATGCAAATGATTCACTGAAGAAGATTACTTTGCCGGGTTGCCCATAACTATTTCATAGCATCGGGCACTATGTAATTGCCATTCAAACAGTTAATTGTTTCTCGGCTCAGTACGCCAAATTTTTTTCCCCTGGCCATTAATACCCGCAAAATAATGCTGATAGTTTTTCCCGCGAGTGCTGATCAGTCTCTCAAGAGAACGTTCTATAGCACTAGTTGTAAACGGCTTTTCAATATAGTCTTGTATGCCAATTCGAATAGCATCCGACAGAATTTTCCTGCTCCCATAGGCTGTAATTAAAATTTTCATTGTAATCGGGCTGGACTCTCTAATTCTTTTAAGAAATTCCAAACCGTTCATGCCTGGAAGCATATAATCAATAATAATTATATCAAATAACGATGTTTTCAATAAATCAAGGGCCTCTTCCGCTGTTTCAAATGTGACAATTTGACACCCCTCATTTTCAAAGAAAAGATGCAAAGAATCTCTTATCCACTCATCATCGTCAATGAGTAAGATTTTTAAAGTTTCAAGTTCTGAAAAAAGTTGATTTGTACTGTTTGACATAATGAAAAGTATCCAAAGGGCGCAGTTTAAATCATTCTATACTGTATGACAGGAGCATAATACATGCCATCAGGATCAAATTAGTCAGTAAAGAACAATTTCAGGCAGTTAGACTTTCAAGAGAGATCGGAGGAAGGTTTTAGAAGCCAAATAGTTGAAATATTGCGAAAGAATTGTTGAAAATATTCAACAACTGCTTTCTCATATTTTTAGAGATATGAAATGTTTTGGAATAGATAGAGAATTCTCAGCTTGAAAAATCCAATGAAGAAACAGGAATTTCGATGATAAAGAATTTTAATCGGTATAATTCACATTATAATTTTTTTTTGCGGTACCTGAAGGTATGATGGTTCATATTGAGAAGTTTTGCAGCATTACTTTCGTTGCCGCCCGTCATCCTGAGCGCTTCATCAAAATAAAAACGTTCAAATGCCTGTTGAGCCTTAATAAAATCCATTCCTGTCGCTGGTAATGACGGAAAAAGCGTATCATCACCAAATTCTACAGCATCATTATTTTGCATCGCGTCCAATCCCAGGTCGTGCGGCTGAAGAGCTGGACCGCTGCCTATTAATACTCCCCTCTCGATCATATTCTTCAACTCGCGCACATTCCCTGTCCAGCGGTGTGACAACAGAACTTTTTCTGCCCTTTCAGAAATAGCATTCATTTTCTTATTAAAACGCCTGCAAAATTCACTCATAAAATACTTGGCCAACGGCAGAATATCAGCTTGACGATCATTCAAAGAAGGAACTTTTACTTTAATTACTCCCAACCGGAAGTAGAGATCTCTGCGAAAAAGATCTTTTTTAATCATGCCCTCCAAATCCTTATTTGTTGCTGAAACAATCCTTGTTTTTATTTTAATTTTTTTTGTTCCGCCAATTCTGTAAAATTCTCCATCTTCCAGGAAACGAAGCAATTTGGCCTGGGCTTCCTGGCTTAAATCTCCAACTTCATCGAGAAACAAAGTGCCATTGGCTGCCTCTTCAACAAGTCCTCTCTTTCCAGACTCACGCGCTCCGGAAAAAGCACCTTTTTCATATCCAAACAATTCACTCTCAACAAGATCTTTAGGAATTGAAGCACAATTTACCGGCACCAGCGGCCCCTTAAAATTTGGGCTACGATAGTGAATTGCACCGGCAATCAATTCTTTACCGGTACCGGTTTCCCCCACAATTAGTATCGGAGTATCAGGGCTTTTGGCCACTTGCCCTACAAATTCCATGACAGTTTGAATAGCGTTGCTTTCCCCTATAAAAAAAGGCACATTTTCCCGCAGATATTTTTCTTGAAGTATCTGCACCTCCTGTCGTAGGCTGAATGACTCCAGAGCATTTCGAATAGTGACTTCAAGCCCTTCCATATGCAGCGGTTTTACAACATAATCATAGGCGCCAAGCTTCATGGCTGAAATTACGGTATGCACATCCTCGTAGGCAGTGATCATAATCACCTGCAGGTCGGCATATTCTTCTTTCATAATTTTTAATGCCTCTATTCCGTTCATGCCCGGCAGACCAACGTCAAGCAAAACCAGGGCTGGTACTTTCTTTTTAAAGGCATCAAATGAGTCCTCAGCAGAACGAAAAGCCTCAATATTATATTCATGCCCCAGAGACATGACTATCCCGTCTCTGATAGATTCTTCATCATCGATTACATAGATTAAAGGAGAGTGCATAAGTTCCTCGCTGAAAAAACAGGTTTCAGGGGTCAGGGGCCAGGGGCTTGGGCTAGGGGTTCAGGAGAAAAACACTTCACATTCCGCATTCCTCATTCCCCATTCCGCATTCCCCATTCTGCATTCCCCATTCCGCATTCCAAAAATCAATCCCTTGGCTTTTTTCTTCTTTCTATTGGTATTTCAATTACAAATTCAGCGCCATCGTATTTGCTTTTATAAACATCCAGAGAACCGCTGTGATCAGATATTATCCGGTGACATAAACTGAGACCGATCCCGGTACCGTCATATTTGGTGGTGTAAAAAGGTTCAAATATCTTATCCCGAAGATTTTCAGCTACGCCGGGACCGGAGTCTGCTATACTTACCGCAACTTTTTCTTCTTTTACGAATGATGTAATTTCAATTACCTTTTGACCCTCAATCGAACGCATGGAATCGGAAGCATTGTTGATGAGGTTCATCATAACCTGTTCCATGAGATGGATATCCAAATAACATGACGGTAAGTCCGCTGATAATTTTTTTTCCAGCACAACTCCTGTCTTTCGCAAGGTTACTGCTGATAGATCCATGGCTGTTTCAACCGGCTTATTGATATTAATATGCTTAAAACGCGGCTCCGATGGCTTTGAAAAATCCATAACCCTGCGAATAACGGATTCGATTTTACCTGATGCTGACTGTAACTGCCCGATTATTCCTGCGACCTTTTCTGTACTCTCTCCTCGGCGGTATATTTTGTTCAAAGCGCTTAAGTAGATATTTATACCAGAGAGCGGATTACGAATTTCATGAGCTATTCCAGCGGCGACATGGCCAAGTGATGTCATTTTATCTTCCATTTTCAGAAGGTGTTCCAACTCTTTAGCCCTGGTCATATCCATCATGCTGACAATCGTTGCCTCCCTGCCTTGAAACTCTATCAACCGAGCCCGACAGTAGACCCATTTCATGTCAGGTTTACTGCCAATATTGCCTTGTGGATAAAACCTGAAGTCCATATCAAAAACCTTAGATTCTCCTCTGCTGATCTGTTGGAACATATGATGGACTTTTTCAAAATCATCTTTATAAATGCCCTCATAATCCATGAGACTAAACGAATCAGTGGTGGGGCCGAATAATCTCTCCTGCTCAGGATTTTTATATATTATCCGCCCATCTTGAATTATCAGCACACCAGCAAGAGAACTCTCAACAAGTTCTCTGAAATTTCTCTCACTCTCTCGCACAGCCTTCTCTGCAAGTCTTCGATCGGTAATATCTTCAAAGACCTCCATAATTCTATATACTTCACCTGCCCTGTTCAATTCGGGGATGATTGTGACTTTAAAATAAGACTCACCCAGTGACCGGTACAAAACAGTTGGTTTCTTATCCCTGAAACATTCATTTTTCTTGCAATAACTGCATATTTTTAGCAAACCATCTTTCTGGTCATCATCAGCAAATTCACCAATCATGTCAAAACACTTTCTGCCGATCAATTCGCTCTCGGTATAGCCGCAATACCTGCTAAAAAACCTATTAGCACCTATAAATGTGTACTCTTCATCAAGATAGGCTATACCAACAGGCAGATGGTGAAAAACTGTTTTTAGCTGACGCAGAAGATTCGATTCATTTCGCTGAGCCTGTTTACGTTTAATGATGTTTAGACATAAAAAAAATACCATGCTGGTCAGGATGATAACTATAAATAGTGTAATCCAGGTTATGCCGGTATTCCGATAGTAAAAAGACGCTGGTTCGTTCAGTATGATGGTGTCCCCAGGCAGCTTCACTCCGGAAAGCCCGTAACGCTTCAGTTGATCATAGTCAAACATCGGAACATTGGGACTTTCCCTCAAAATAGGAATCTGGTCTACATTGGCAATTTGGAATTCTCTGTGATAAAATCCACGCTTTGTTTTTGACTTGTCATCCTGCCTGTCCTGTCAAAATTAACTGACAACAACAAAATAACCGTATCATCAGGTAAATTTCTCAAAACCGTTCTCATTTCTTCAGTCGTAAAATTATTCAGCTCTGTAAATTCCACTACACCCTTGAAATGGGGTTCTATTCTTTGAAGCCGTTTCAAATAATATTTCCCGGCCTCAGTGGCATCTGAAATAACGGCAATTCGTTTTGTTGAAGGATGCAGCTGCAAAATAAGATCAATGTTTCCTGCCAGATCAATATCTTCAAGCACTCCAGTAATACCATAATGATTGTTTTTCAAGGTATCGGTAAACTTATTAATTCCACAGAAGATAATCGGGGTGTCAGGAAGGAGCACATCGCGGCGGGATAGGAGAAATTCGAGTCCGCTGTCATCGGAAACAACTACCGCATCAAAGGGTTGGCCCAATTTCTCTTTGTATAACTGCTCAAGAATGGGGAATAATTTCCCCGAGTCATGGCGATATAGATCCATGTACTCAACAGTTAGTTCGATATCAGAACCTTCCTTATCAAATACAGAGCGGATTCCGGCCATCACATTATCCGTCCAGGCAAAACCTTGATGAAAGGAGTTTAGTACTAGAACTTTCTTAAACTGTTCTGTATAGGCTTCCGCGGTACTTCCTGCCGAAGCGAAGACAACCAGAAAAATTATAGCCCAACAGAAAAAGATATTATTTGTTCTCTTCATGGGCCATTTTTTTATCTTCATTTCAGTTCAGGGTTCAGGG
>CAMYJP010000172.1 GCA_947258675.1 uncultured Desulfobulbaceae bacterium
GTAGAGATAAAGGGTCCTTTCAAGAGCCCGGGCAACCATAATGATAAATTCGGCCACATTTCCCCTGTGCGCTTTCTCCAGTGCATCATAATATTTCATGCGATCATTTTTTAAAATCACGGCTGGAAAATATCCTTCTTTCATCAGGATCAGGTTCATTAACAGCCTTGCAGTGCGTCCGTTACCATCAACAAAGGGATGAATGTCTACCAGGGAGAAATGTGCAAGAGCGGCACGGCATACAGGATGTTCAGCAGATTGACTCAGATGTTCGGCTGCGAGTTTCTTCATCATTCGGGCAACGTGGAGATGATCCGGCGGTGTATGTGAAGACCCGGTGATTCTCACCTGAATATCACGGTAGCGCCCTGCATATTTCTGATCAATCTCCTTCAAGACAATGGCATGAATCTCCCGAATGTTTCTTTCGCTGAGTGAATCAGTTTCGCTTGCAAGGGTTTCGACAAAAGAAATGGCATCACGGTGATTAATCGCTTCAAGGTGTTCGACCAGGGATTTTTTTCCTATCGTGATACCATCCAGCAACACGAGCCTGGTTTCTTTTATGGTGAGTGTATTGCCCTCAATTCCATTGGAGTTGTACGTCCAATCAATAACAAGGTTTTCACGTAGGCGCTGTAGTATGGAAGGCGCTAAGGGACGATGACTATCAACCAGCCTCTTCCCCTCATCAATACGATGCAGAATGTTTTTCAAACGATCGGATATCATAATTATACACTTATCCGATCACTAAATCGGTGTCAATATCGAAGTGATCGGATACTGCAAAATATAGGGACACAATACTATTTATTCTTCGGGCGACCTGGTTTCATTTTACTCTGACCACAATTATCAGAAATAAGTTGTTACTGACCGCCCATATGGAGCCATTCCATGATCGCCTTAATGGAGCCACCCCAAGATCGCCCTAATGAAGCCACCTCGTGATCGGGGCTATAGGGCCATTTGAGGATCGGCTTAATAGAGCCACCAAATCAGGGTTTCGAATTTCCCTCATCATCAGTGTAGATTCCTTGGATTTGTTTTTTATCAAATCCAAAGGAGATACGTTGAGATGGGTAACAGGAGATTCGAAATGCATGAATATAAACACATTATCACTCGAATGCGTCAGGGTGAATCAGATCGCCACCTTGCAAAAGCCGGTTTGATTGGACGCAACAAAGCTTCCGCATTGAGAAAGACAGCATATCAACGCGGCTGGCTTGACACCTCATCACCATTACCTGATGATGATCAACTTGCCAAGATCCTTTCCTGCCCACCAATTGTACAGCAAGCATCATCTGTTCAGCCCTTTGAAAAAGAAATTAAGAGTTGGCACGGGCAAGGAATCACCGGAACCGTAATCCATAGAACTCTTCAGGAAAAATATGATTTTGCTGGCAGTTATTCTGCCGTGCGACGTTTTCTGCAAAGTTTCAAAAAGAATGAACCGCCCCAAGCTACAGTCATGCTTGACCATGACCCCGGTGACAGTGCCCAGGTGGATTTTGGAGCAGGCCCTGTCATTATTGATGTTTTAACCGGAGAAGAATTCAAGACCTGGTTTTTTGTAATGACATTGGCCTGGAGCCGCCACCAGTATACTGAGATGGTCCGGGACCAGAAGATTCTCACCTGGCTTGGATGCCATCGGCGAGCCTTTGAGTTTTTGGGCGGAGTTCCTGTCAAAGTTGTGATCGATAACCCAAAAGCAGCTATCACGAGAGCCTGTTGGCGTGATCCAGCTGTGCAACGTTCTTACGCAGACATGGCCGACTCTTATGGCTTCCTCATCTCTCCCTGTCCACCAAGGGAACCTAAAAAGAAAGGAATTGTTGAGGCCGGAGTAAAGTATGTCAAACGAAACTTTCTCCCCTTGAAAGAATTCCGCTCTCTTGCGGATGCCAACAGGCAGCTTCGGGAATGGAATGATACAATTGCGGCACGCAGGATTCATGGTACAACAAAACAACAGCCACAAAAGCTCTTCAACGACACGGAAAAACACCTCCTGAAACCTCTTCCAGGCAGAGCACCGGAGCAATCCTATTGGGCGCAAGTCAAGCTCCATGGAAATTGTCATATCCAGTTTGAAAAGTCTTATTACTCTGCTCCGTATCGATTTGTCCGTCAGGAGCTATGGCTTCAGGCCACAGAACACTCCATAAAAATCTTCAAAGAACATCAGCTTGTAGCTGTCCATACCCGGCAAAAACAACCAGGTAAAAAATCAACCTGTGACGACCATCTGCCGCCTAATGCTTTGGCATATAAAATGCGGGATCCACAGTGGTGCATCAAGCAGGCGGATGAGGTTGGCCATTTTTGCAGAAGTCTCATTGACCGCCTCTTCGCTGATCGGGTGCTTGATAACCTCAGAGCCGCACAAGGTATTGTCCGCTTAAAAGATAAGTATGGCAAAAAACGGTTGGAGGCCGCCTGCAAGCGAGCTCTTTTTTATGACAATCCCCGATATCAAACTGTCAAAACTATCCTGGCAAAAGGACTGGATCAGCTCGAAACTCCCCAGGATATCCCTGAAAAACTCAGTGATGTGTATACCGGTAACGGCACTTTTAGCCGTGACGCAAACAGTCTACTTATTCAATAAAAGGAGAAAACGATGAACCCCATGCCCGAACTCACCCCCATGCTCAAACAGCTTAGACTTTCAGGCTTTCTCGATTCTTTGGAAATCAGAAACCGCCAAGCCATGGAAGACTCGCTCTCCTATACAGAGTTCCTGGCTTTACTCCTCCAGGATGAAACGGCAAGAAGGACATCCAAGAAACTCAACCAAAGGCTACGACGGGCAGCGTTCCAGCAGAGTAAAACCCTGGAGACTTTTGACTTCACCTTTAACATAGCTATCGACAAAAAGATGGTCATGGATCTCGCCACCTGTCAATTTATGGAAGAAAAAGTCTCCACACTCATTGCCGGGCCATGCGGTACCGGCAAGAGTCACCTTGCTCAAGCAATAGGTCATTGCGCTGTCCGACAAGACAGAGAAGTCCTTTTTACAACCCAGGCCAGACTATTGGGACAACTCCATGCGGCCAAAGCTACCAATGCCTACGAACGAAAACTTAAAAAACTAATCAAGGTTGATCTTCTGATCATTGATGATTTTGGGCTCAAGCCTCTTCAGTCTCCCCAGGATGAAGATCTGCATGCAATTATTGCTGAGCGTTATGAAAATCGTTCCACCATTGTAACAAGTAATCTCGATTTTGAAGAATGGGGAGAAGCTTTTCCAAATAAAATAATTGGCGCTGCCACATTGGATAGGTTGCGTCATGGAGCCTATAGGCTCATTCTTGATGGCAAAAGTTATCGGGCTCCAAGACCTCTCTCAAAAACACAAAATCAAGCGTTGAAATCAAGGTCAAAAAACAGTAAAAAGTAATCAATTTCGAAACCCTGATTTAACCTATTTCAGGTGGCTCTATTAGCCCGATCATGGGTGGCTCTTTTAGGGCGGTCAATGACATAAGTGTAACTGTAACTTACATGATCTCTATATGCAGCAGTAAATGCCTGTGTTAAGGCCCCACCAAGCGAATGACCTGTAACAGTAATTTTTTCCCCTGCTGTAATCTTCCCTTCACTTTTAAGCTGCTCGAAAAATGCTACCATATCTTCGAACTGTAGAGGTGTATCTCCTGCTACCAAGCCTTGGCTAAGGTCGTCATCCCAGTCAGCTCCGATCAGCTGGTCTGTTCCGCGGATTGCAAATATTTTTTTATTATCATTTTGAGTGTCCTCAAATAAAACCGCATCAAAACCACTTAAACCCCCTAACCCATATTCTTGGCTAGTTGCAAGAACACGGTAACGAGTGGCAAAAATTACAGATTGATCATTAGTGAATTTCTCACCCTTTAAAGGGTTTGTATAGCTTTCTACGTTTCCTAGAATACCACTTGGTAAATCAGCATAACTTGCTTGAGCAAGTTCACTATACTGTTTTATTTGAGAAATAGTTACCATGAGCGTTACTCCTTATTGGGTTTTAGCACCGACTCTAAAGCTTCATTGTAGACATCTAATATGTTGGTAAAATTGCAACGCGAAAGACTCGTTCCGTTCATCAAGAAATTATGGATCCAGCCTTTATCCCAATGATATATTATGAGTTCACCAAGTATTTCTTTTGTTTTTCTATCATATGAAATCTGGGTTGGATTTTTATATATTCCTAACAAAGGGAATATACTCTTCCACATATATCTTTCCTTACTGCTTTTTAGTTCAAACTGGCTAAGCTGATTAAATTGAACTTCTTCGCGTGCTAAGCAGCGCCCTTTATTAAACTCTTCTATATACCAAGTGCTTTTTGGTTTAACGCATAAATCTGAATTAATATTATTCAACCAATAACTACGATAATATTTTAGATTGCTACTACGTTGATATTCGACATAATTATAATGATTATATAGTCTTACAGGCTCTGCTTGTGAAGGAATTTTACCGATGAAAAAACCCTCAACATTCTTTACAGTCTTATAAATTTTCACTCCTGATTTATACTTACACAGATACAAAAAAACTGGGTAACCAATTATCACATCCCAGCTAGGAATTAGAGCTAGGATTATAAATCCTATGACCCTTCCCTTAATTGTTTTAAGTGTCGATAAGATTATGAACATCCCAATCAAAAGATAGATCAATAAACCGCCTAGAAAAAACAACTGAATCATAAGTACTCCGTCACATTATGTATGTGGTAAATCACATCTGACTGATAACATCTTAACAATCCTGCCTTGACCCAAATTAAATATAATTGACTAATGTAACTCCCAAATGACAACTCACCATGGTTGTTACCTCATGAAAATGACCTAAGTTTATTCTATAAACCTTCATCATAAAATGAAACAGTGTGCATCCATGCCGGCTCCCCCAGCCGGCTGGTTTCTGTACGAGGGGAATGATAAGAAGCAGGTAATAGATGATTACCTAAGAAAGGCCGGTACCATAGCACCGTCTAAATGTCAAGATGATAAAGCACGTAGAGTATTGTTATAACGGAACTAATTTGCGAAAAACCTTGTGCCCCAATGCTTTTCAGGGAGATATCAACCTGAAGCATTTCTTTTGCTGAAAA
>CAMYJP010000173.1 GCA_947258675.1 uncultured Desulfobulbaceae bacterium
CCGGGTCTACAGTTTAAGCTAATGACTATACTGACCCTAACCTCAGGTACTGCTTTTATTATGTGGCTCGGGGAGCAAATGACCGAGCGAGGTATTGGAAACGGTATATCATTGATTATTTTTGCCGGGATAGTCGCCCGCATGCCAGCGGCTGTTGCTAATACTGTGAAAATGGTGAGCGCCGGCGAGATGACATTTATTTTTCTGCCAGTATTGCTCGCCTTAATGGTGCTCGTCGTTGGGATAATAATTTTCTGTGAAACGGCTCAAAGGCGAATTCCGATTCAATATGCAAAACGGGTCGTAGGGCGAAAGGTTTATGGAGGACAAAGTTCGCATTTGCCATTGAAAATAAATATATCAGGAGTTATACCTCCTATCTTTGCCTCTTCCATAATGATGTTTCCTGCAACTATTGGCGGGCTTATCCAAATTGACTGGGTTCAGCAGATATCCGCATCTCTTAACCCTGGTACAGTTTATTACAATATACTTTTTGTAGGGTTTATCGTCTTTTTCTGTTTTTTCTACACTGCGGTTACTTTCAATCCAGTTGATGTCTCAGAAAATTTGAAGAAAAACGGTGGGTTTATTCCTGGTATACGACCGGGGAAAAAGACCGCGGAATTTATTGATAAGGTCTTAACGCGTTTAACAGTAATAGGGGCTATATATGTCAGTATCATCTGCGTAATGCCAACTATTTTGATTAATAAGTTCAATGTACCTTTTTATTTTGGTGGCACTGCTTTGCTCATCGTTGTCGGCGTGGCTATTGATACTATTGCCCAAATAGAGTCACACCTGGTGATGCGGAATTATGAAGGTTTCATGAAAAAAGGAAGAATCAAGGGGCGAAGATAAAATTGATTGTGGCTATTTCACTTAGCCGGGTTTAAGTTTATCCGCATTATAGGGTTGGATTTTTCAAGGGCGATTTCATTTACTACCAAAAATGATCTGCCTTTTTTTGTTGATGTTCAAAAGTGACATTGAACGGTATCTAGCGAAGGTAAATAAATAGTGGTAGGTAACGGATCTGCTAACGCCAAACATGTCACTTTAAAAAGCGCGGCAGAGATACAGATAATGCGCAAGGCCAATCAGATTGTGGCCGCTACTTTGGACATGCTCAGAAGGAAAATTTACCCTGGGTGTTCCACAAAGGATCTTGATCTCTGGGCCGAACAATTTGCAAAAAAAAATAATGCTGTTCCAGCCTTTAAGGGATATCACGGTTTTCCTGGTAGTTTGTGTGTATCCCTTAATGAACAGGTTGTTCATGGAATCCCATCCAAAGACGTCATCCTTAAGAAAGGCGATATTATTAGCATTGATTTTGGCGTTAAATATAGGGGGTATTTCGGTGATGCAGCTATTACCGTTGCAATAGGTAATGTTAGTAAAGAGAAATCCGCCCTACTAGAATCTACTAACCAGGCACTCTACAAAGGCATTGAGATGGCCAAGGTCGGTAAGAGAGTAAATGATATATCCAGTGCAATTCAAAAGCATGTAGAAGAACAGGGATATTCAGTAGTCAGACAGTTTGTTGGGCACGGGATAGGCAGCAACCTTCACGAAGGGCCTGAAATACCAAATTTCGTCAGAAACAATAAGTCGCCAAGATTATTACCTGGAATGGTTATAGCAATTGAGCCCATGGTTAACTTGGGTTCTCATGATGTCAAAGTATTACAGGATGGCTGGACGGTAGTTACAGTAGACAAGTCGCCCTCGGCCCATTTTGAACATTCGATTGCTGTTACTGAAGATGGCCCCATTATTTTAAGTGAACTGAGTTGTAGGTAATTTTTTTTAGAGATCAATAAAATAATAGTATTATATTTCATCCGGATAGAGTAAATTCACATATTTTGATAATTTTATTCCGGCTATAATCTTATTTATCTAAATAATATTTATTTTCCAAACAAGGATCTGGTTTTATGGCAAAAGAAGAGGCCATTGAAGTTGAAGGAAAAATAGTTGAACCTCTGCCCAATGCCATGTTTCGGGTAGAGTTAGAGAACGGGCATAAAGTGCTGGCGCATATTTCTGGCAAGATGAGAATGCATTTTATTAAAATTCTCCCTGGAGATCAAGTCACAGTTGAGTTGTCGCCTTATGATCTTTCCAGAGGGAGAATTACATTTCGATCAAGAAACAAGAAATAAATATTTGTTAGGATTTCTTTGAAAACAGGGTGATAGCATGAAAGTACGCGCTTCAGTAAAAAAAATGTGCAGCGACTGTAAGGTTTATAAGCGTAAAGGTGTTGTGCGTGTATCTTGTAAAGTCAAGAAGCACAAGCAAAGACAAGGTTAATTGTTTTTTAGTTTAATTTATAGTTGGAGGTAAAAGACCTTGGCAAGAATAGCAGGTGTTGATATTCCCAGAAATAAGCATATGGCAATAGCCTTAACCTACATTCATGGGATAGGGAGGACAACAGCCAGAAAAATTCTGGATAAAGCAAAACTAGCACATAGTATGAATAGTGATGATTTGAGTGATGGTGACATTGCACAAATTAGAAAGATTATCGAAGGTGAATTTACTGTTGAGGGTGATCGCCGTCGTGAAGTCTCGATGGATATCAAAAGGTTAATGGACTCTGGAAGCTATCGAGGCCTCAGGCATCGAAAAGGGCTACCTTGTCGAGGGCAGAGAACAAGTACTAATGCCAGGACGCGTAAAGGACCTAAACGTGGAGCAGGAGTACGAAGGCGATAGATCGGTATACAGTAAATGGTGGTAGAATAGCCAACAAGAAATAAACGATTAATCTGAAACATTCCCCTTGCAGGGCAAGTATCATGGAGATATAAATGGCGGCACCGAAAAAAAGCGCAGGACGGATAAGAAGAAAAGAAAGGAAAAATATTCCGGAAGGCATAGTTCACATACAATCTACATTTAATAATACAATAATCACCATTGCTGATAAGCAGGGCAATGCAGTTTCATGGGCCAGTGCCGGTTGCCTCGGGTTCAAAGGGTCACGCAAAAGCACCCCATTCGCTGCCCAGAATGCTGTCGCTGAGGCTGCCCAGAAAGCCATGGATCATGGCATGCGGAAAGTCGAAGTAAGAGTAAAGGGGCCTGGGCCTGGTCGTGAGGCAGCATTGAGAGCATTACAGGTTGCCGGCTTTGAAGTAAGCCGTATCAGCGATGTCACTCCTCTCCCGCATAACGGCTGCAAACCACCAAAACGCAGAAGAGTTTAATAGCTTCAGTAGTTTTGCCAACAGCTGTATTTTTAAAGAATATGGACTGTTGCTCTACGGATTTATTATTTTAATTTTTTGATAATATTTGAATTATAAAAAAAATAGTATTTGATGGAGGTTTAGATTGGCCAGATATACAGGCGCTTCATGCAGGATGTGCAGACGTGAAAATCTTAAATTGTTTCTAAAGGGTGATAGGTGCTACTCTGATAAGTGTTCATATGAACGCAGAGCATATGCGCCGGGACAACATGGGCAGTCAAGGTTTCGGAAAGTTTCCGACTATGCGATTCAGCTTCGGGAAAAGCAGAAGGTTAAAAGAATGTATGGCATGTTAGAAGGCCAGTTCCGGAAGTATTTTCAAATGGCGGATATGAGTAAAGGAGTTACAGGTGAAAACCTGTTAGTTTTGCTTGAAAGAAGATTGGACAACACCATGTATCGACTAGGATTTGCTAGCTCAAGATCCCAAGGAAGGCAAATCGTAAAGCACAATCACGTATTGATAAATGGTAGGCGGGTTAGTATCCCTTCATTTTTGGTATCTGCTGGAGATATTATCAGTATAAAAGAAAAAAGCCGAAAAAATGCCGGTATTCAGGAGAACCTCGAGTTGGTTGCCCGCCGACCTATGCCAAGTTGGCTTGAGCTGGACAAGGACAATTTCCAGGGAACAGTCAAAGGTAAACCAGAGAGAGATGAAATAACCATGCCGATTCAAGAGCAGCTTATAGTTGAACTTTACTCTAAATAGTGGTGAGTCTTAAGCGCTTTTGGACTAAGTGAAGGAAAATAAATATAGGAAAAACCGGCCATGACAAATGATTTTCAAGAGGAAACCCCTTTTTACAGAAACTGGTGTGAGTTAATTCAGCCAGAACGATTGGAAGTTGACAGAGATAGCCACACAGAATTGTACGGAAAATTCGTCTGCCAGCCACTGGAACGAGGATTTGCCACTACTATCGGCAATTCCTTACGTCGAATCCTTCTATCATCTATTCAGGGTGCTGCTATCACTTCAGTTAAAATTGATGGAGCTCTACACGAGTTTTCTACAATTAATGGGGTGTTGGAAGATGTTACTGAAATTATCCTCAACCTGAAAGAAGTTCGCCTTAAGCTTAATTCACCTGATAGTAAAATCGTCAGAATAGAGAAAAGCGAAATTGGTCCAGTTACGGCAGAGGATATAATAACTGATGGATCAGTTGAGGTAATGACACCTGAGAAGCATATTTGCACAATTACCGGTGAAGGTAAATTCGTAGCCGAACTTGAGGTAAAGTGGGGGAAAGGATACCTGCCTGCAGAGTTCAACAAAGACGAAAACCAGGCCATTGGTGTAATTCCCATTGATTCAATTTTTACCCCAATTAAAAAAGTTCAGTATGTTGTAAGTCAGGCTCGAGTCGGGCAACAAACTGACTATGACAAACTGACCATGGAAATTCATACCGATGGTAGTGTCACACCTGAGAACGCTCTTGCTTATTCGTCAAAAATTTTAAAAGAGCATATGGCTATATTCATTAATTTTGATGAAGAAGCAGCTGAGCCTGAAATTGAGGAGCAGGAAGAGGACGATACACCACCATTGAATGAAAATCTTTATAGGACGGTAGAAGACTTGGAGCTCTCTGTGCGATCTGCAAATTGTCTGAAAAATGCCAATATAAATTATATCGGTGAACTGGTGCAGAGAACAGAAGCTGAAATGCTGAAAACCAAAAATTTTGGCCGTAAATCTCTCAACGAAATCAAACAACTTCTTGCTGAAATGGATTTGGCTTTGGGGACCAAAATTGAAGGGTGGGAGCCACCACCGGATCCGGTTAAGGCAGGAACCGAAGAAGAGATTAATTAGTGTCTATCCG